>NZ_JBKBEX010000020.1:0-96086 GCF_047303325.1 Polaromonas sp. CT11-55
ATGGCCGACGATGAAATTGCGCGCCAGATGCGCGAGATGTCTGGCGCCGAACCCCTGGAGCCAGGCGCGGGCGCGGGGGGGGGGGCCCCCCCCCCCCCCCCCCACCGAGATCACGCAGCTACGCGTGGAGCGCGGCGAAGACGGCGTGCACCTGTCCGCCCTGGTCCGTTTCGACCTTCCACCGGTGGTCGAAGACGCCCTGCTCAAGGGCATCCCGCTGTTTTTTGTAGCCGAAGCCGACATCTACCGGGACCGCTGGTACTGGACCGACCCGCGTGTGGCCAGCACCGCCCGCACCATACGCCTGGCCTACCAGCCGCTGACCCGCCGCTGGCGCGTCAATATTGCGTCCGGGCTGATCACCAGCTCCTCCGGCCTGCGCGCCACCCTGAACCAGAATTACGAAACCCTGGCCGAGGCCCTGTCGGCCATCCAGCGCGTGGCCCGGTGGAGGATCGCGGATGCCGGCGACGTGGACCCGGATTCATCGTACAAGCTGGACTTCAGCTTCAGGCTGGATTTATCCCAACTGCCGCGGCCCTTCCAGATCGGCGTGGCCGGTCAGCGGGACTGGAATATTTCCGCGCAGGTCAAGGACAAGCTCAGGCTGGAGCCCGCCGCGCCCCAGGCCGCCCCCGCGGCCCCAGGAACCGAGGCCACCAAGTGAACCTGCAGGTCAGCGGCGGCTCCCTCAAGAGCAGCAAGGCGTTTCGCTGGACGGTCGGCGTCGGCATAGGCACCATCGTGGCGCTGGGCCTGGTGCTGATGTTTTTGCTGACGCAAGCCACCGGCAATCGCGAACTCTACGAGCGCAATTACGCGCTGCTGCTGGTGCTCAACATCGCGGTGGCCGGCCTGCTGCTGCTGGTCATCGGCTGGATCGTCGTGCGCTTGCTGCTGCGGCTGCGCCGCGGCCGCTTCGGCAGCCGCCTGCTGGTCAAGCTCGCGGCCATCTTCGCGCTGGTCGGCCTGGTGCCGGGCCTGATGATTTATGTGGTGTCCTACCAGTTCGTCTCGCGTTCCATCGAAAGCTGGTTCGACGTGGAAGTCGAGGGCGCCCTGGCCGCCGGCCTGAACCTGGGCCGCGCCACGCTGGACACGCTGGCGGCCGACCTCGGCAACAAGACCCGGCAGGCCGCCACGCAGATCGCCGAAACGCCCGACGCCATGGCGGGCCTGGCGCTGGAGCGCCTGCGCGACCAACTGCAGGCCAGTGATGTGGTGCTCTGGAGCTCTTCGGGCCAGGTGATCGCCAGCGCCGGCGACTCGCGCTTCCTGCTCAAGCCCGAGCGGCCTTCGGTGCAGCAGCTGCGCAGCGCCCGCACGCAGCGCGTCGTCACGCAGATCGAGGGCCTGGACGAGGTGGTGTCGGCCGGCAACGGGGAACTGACGGCGGGCGCCAGCGGCCCGCCGGCCAACGCCGGCAACGCGCCGCGCGTCAAGGCCGTCGCGGTGGTCAACAGCCCGAATGTGAATGTGCTGGGCGATGCGCGGTTTTTGCAGGTGACCCAGCTGCTGCCTGAAGGCCTGGTGGCCAATGCCGTGGCTGTCCAGGAAGCCAACCGCGAATACCAGGAGCGCGCGCTGGCGCGCGGCGGCCTGCGCAAGATGTACATAGGCACACTCACGCTCAGCCTGTTCCTGGCCGTGTTCGGCGCGGTGCTGCTGGCGGTGCTGCTGGGCAACCAGCTGGCCAAGCCGCTGCTGGTGCTGGCCGAAGGCGTGCGCCAGGTGGCCCAGGGCGACCTCACACCCAAGGCGGCGCTGCAAGGCAAGGACGAACTCGGCGGGCTCACGCGCTCCTTCGCCGACATGACGCAGCAGCTGTCCGATGCCCGTACGGCGGTGCAGCACAGCATGAGCCAGGTCGACGCGGCGCGCGCCAACCTGCAGACCATCCTGGACAACCTCACGGCCGGCGTCATCGTGCTGGACGTGCGCGGCCGCATCCAGTCCAGCAACCCGGGTGCCACGCGCATCCTGCGCGCACCGCTGGCGGCCTACCACGGCCAGGCGCTCGGCGAGGTGCCGGGGCTGGGCGTGTTCGCCAAAGATGTGCTGGCCCAGTTCGCCGACTACCTCAGCGACGCCGCGCCGCACGGGCAGGGGCACTGGCAGCAGTCGTTCGAGCTCAACGCCGCCATGCCCGGCGCGCCCGACAACGCGATCACGCTGATCGCGCGCGGCGCCGAGATGCCCGGCACCGAGGAATTCCTGCTGGTGTTCGACGATATCTCCGAAATGGTCTCGGCCCAGCGCGCCCAGGCCTGGGGCGAGGTGGCGCGCAGGCTGGCCCATGAGATCAAGAATCCGCTCACCCCCATACAGCTGTCGGCTGAGCGCCTGGAAATGAAGCTCACCGGAAAGGTCGGCGAGGCCGAGCAGTTGCTGCTCACCAAGTCCGTCAAGACCATCGTCGACCAGGTCGACGCCATGAAGCGGCTGGTCAACGAGTTCCGCGATTACGCCCGGCTACCCGCCGCCGAGCTCAAGCCCGTGGACCTCAATGCCCTGGTCGCCGACGTGATGCAGCTCTACCTGCACGACAGCCACAGCGACGGCCACGGCGGGCGGCGCAGCGATGCCGCGGCCGCCGTGCCCGTCGTCACCGAGCTCGACCCCAAGGCCCCGCTGATCCAGGGTGATGCCCAGCAACTGCGCCAGGTCATCCACAACCTGCTGCAAAATGCGCAGGACGCCCAGGAAGGCAAGGAGGGCGCACTCGTCACCCTCAAGACCGAATACTCCGAAACCTCCAGGCGCGTGCGCCTGAGCGTGCGCGATAAAGGCACCGGTTTCCCCGAGCACATCCTCAAGCGCGCCTTCGAGCCCTACGTCACCACCAAGGTCAAGGGCACGGGGCTGGGGCTGGCGGTGGTCAAAAAAATCGCCGACGAACACGGGGCGCGCATCGATATTTCCAACCGCTTGGTGGACGGCGCCGTGCAAGGTGCGCAAGTGTCGTTATCATTTGCAGTTGTGGCTTAACAACACATTCAGTAACACTTCGATTTCAAGATCCGCACGGCATCGCAATAACAGGCAGGCAGCAATTCAATCATGGCAAATATTCTGGTGGTCGACGACGAGCTGGGCATACGCGACCTTCTCTCAGAAATTCTCAATGACGAAGGGCATCAGGTCGAGCTCGCAGAAAACGCGGCCCAGGCCCGTGCCGCACGCGGGCGTTCCAGGCCCGACCTGGTGCTGCTGGACATCTGGATGCCCGACACCGACGGCGTGACGCTGCTCAAGGAGTGGTCCTCCAGCGGCCTGCTCAGCATGCCCGTCATCATGATGAGCGGCCACGCCACCATAGACACCGCTGTCGAGGCCACCAAGATTGGCGCGATGGCCTTTCTGGAAAAGCCCATCACGCTGCAAAAACTGCTCAAGGCCGTCGAGCAGGGCCTGAGCAAGGCCTCCCCGCGCAAGCCCGCGGCCCTGAACAACAATTCCGCGATGCCCCTGACGGACCTCACGGTGGAAGCTGTGATGACCGGCGGCACCCTGCCTGCGCCCGTCGACCTGGGCCCCCAGGCCACGCAGAGCTTTCTGCTGGAAAAACCGCTGCGCGACGCGCGTGACGAGTTTGAGAAAGCGTATTTCGAATTCCACCTCGCCAAGGAAGGCGGCTCCATGACCCGCGTCGCCGAAAAAACCGGCCTGGAGCGCACCCACTTGTACCGCAAACTCAAGCAGCTGGGCGTGGACCTCACGCGCGGCAAACGCGGCATCTGAGCTTTTGCGGCCGGCCGGCCGGGGACCCCTCGCAGCTGATATATAATCTAAGGCTCAGGCCCGGTAGCTCAGTCGGTAGAGCAGAGGATTGAAAATCCTTGTGTCGGTGGTTCGATTCCGCCCCAGGCCACCAGCATTCATGCGCCCCAGCGCCCTTTTCGGGTTCTGGGGCGTTTTCACGTCCGGGCCAGGGGGTTTGGATTTCTCCTATTGTCGGGAAGTGACAATGGGCCTTCGCTGTATTCCGCGCGCGTGGTGCCGGAATTTCCGTTGATGGTAGATTCAAGCAAACGGAAATCGGTCTGCACATACTTTCAAAGTAACGGATGGCGACATGCAAGCTAATTTGCCAGTTGAGCTGACGAACGGGGTATTCCTGGACGCGAAACTGGCGCGTGCGTTCGGTGAGCAGCTCGCCGGAGAATATTGTTTCGCCGAACCATATCCGCATATCGTGCTGGACAATTTTTTGCCGGAAGCGATGGCGGAAGATGTCCTGGCCAATTTCCCGCTGGAAAAGCGGGAGGGCGAGGTAAATTTTGTTGGCGGATATTTTGAGCACAACAAAAGACAAATATTGCCTTACGCCTGCAATCAAGCGGCACTGAATTATTTTCTGTTCTTTAACTCTGCCCCTTTTATGCAGTTTTTAGAGGGCCTCACCACCATCGATGGATTGATTCCCGATCCATATTTTTCTGGCGGCGGGTTTCATGAGATTGCAAAAGGCGGAAAGTTGGGCATTCATGCCGATTTTCGAATTCAAAATCAACTACATCTGAATAGAAGACTGAATGTGTTGATCTATTTGAATAAGGATTGGGATCAGACGTACGGCGGGGAACTGGAAATTTGGGATAGAGAGATGACTGGAAAAGTAAAGGGCATCCAGCCCGTATTCAATCGATGCGTAATTTTTAATACGGACGCCGATTCCTATCACGGGCATCCTGACCCCTTGAATACCCCGGATGCAATTACGAGAAAGTCCTTGGCGCTTTATTACTACACCGCGTCAAAAGCAATTTATGACGAAGTCCCCAATCTGACCACGCAGTTTCGGGCTCGCTCGGAAAATGAGGCTAAGCAAATACAGTTGAGCAACGTGCCTGCGCCACAGGTGAGCAGCGTGATTCCGCCTCTTAGGGATTTACTCCCGCCCATCCTGTATAGAAATCTGCGTAACGTAAAAAAGAAATACTTTGATAAATAGCCAGTGAGAAATTTTCTCGGCGCCTTTTTATGCGGTGGTTGGTCATATCGCGGTTTTGGGGAGAATCGAAATTCCTCGTGTCGTGTAGTACCGTCCCCGCGTCCCGGCAGAAGGCTTGGCCGAGGCTGTATTGCAGAGCCGCCGGTGGCCTGTCGATAATGATGCTTAACAATGGCTTGAAGGCTTGATCGATGAGTTTCAGCCGAGCCGCCAATACCAGGAGTTCAATTGAAATACCACGTCAGTCACATCATGTGCGAAGGCCGGGCGTATGGCTTACACGCCTACCAGGAAGTCATTGAGTCCGTCGTTTGGGGCCTGCGTGAGTTGGGGCACACAGTGGAGTTCGGCGTAGACACCTTCTCTGAATCGGCAACAAACATCATCTTTGGCGCTCAGATGCTTGAGATGGATGTGATTAGCAAGTTGCCACCCTCCACCATTGTTTATAACTTCGAGCAAATTCGAGGCGAGACCACACTGAAGCCGCCGATGTTGTATGCCGCGGCGAATTTCAAGATATGGGATTACAGTGAAGGAAATGCGGAGGGGTGGAAGAAACTCAATGCAGATTGCCGGATCGTGCCGGTGGGTTATGCCGAGCCTCTGACACGAATCCCCAAAGCGCCGATCCAGGACATTGACGTTCTGATATACGGGGCACCCGGACCTGATCGGATGGATGCATTCTTTCATCTGTGCCATTCCGGGCTCAAGGCGGTCTTTGTGTGCGGCCTGTATGGGAAGGCCAGGGATGAGTTGATCGCGCGATCAAAACTCGTCGTGAACATCCATTTTTATACGGCAAAAAAAATATTTGAGGTCGTTCGCGTCTCTTATCTGATGGCCAATCGCAAAGCTGTTGTGGCCGACATTGATCCAGAAACTGTTATTGAGGAAGATATTCGCGCCGGAATCTGCATCGCGTCTCCGTCAATGCTTGTTCAAGAATGCCACAACATTGTCTTCAACGACGCTCACCGCCAAGCTATAGAAGAAGCCGGGTTTGAGGCCATTCGAAGCCGGGACATAAGGCCTATCCTCGAAACCGCCTTGGCAGGCTGAGAGCGGCTTGACGCGGTTGCGCAGCCTACCGGCTCTGTCGAGCGTTGGGGCGCGCAGCATGGACAGGTCAACGGGCTTCAACGGCCTGCCTGGCCTCCCGCCATAACGCCGGTGTCGAGCCCACCTCGCGCCTGAACACCGCGTTCAGGTATTGCACCGAGCGAAAGCCCGAGGCCAGCGCAATCTCCGCGATGCCGGTGTCCGTGTGGGCCAACAGCTCGAAGCAGTGCTCCAGCTTGCACTGCAGGATCAGGTCGTGCACGGAGCGCTTGAGATCCCGGCGGAAGTACATCTCCAGCGACGAACGTGACATGCCCATCATTTCTGCCACCTGCTCGGTCTTGATGCCCTGGCAGGCGTACTGGCGTATGTAATAGAGCGCCCGCATCACCTGCGGACTGTGCTGGACGTCGCGCGCGGTAGACGCCCGGCTGTGCACGTCGGCCGGCGGTACCACCACGCGGGCGCCGCGCACCGGCGAGCCGCTCAGCGCCTGGTGCAGCAGCTGCGCCGCCCGGCGGCCCATCTCGGCCGTGCCCTGGCTCACGGAACTGAGTTCGATGCGCGTGAGATGCTGTCCCAGCGTGTCGTTGTCGATGCCGATGATCGCCACTTCGTCGGGCACGGCGATGTTGGCGACGATGCAGGCTTGCAGCAGCTGGCGCGCCCGCGCGTCGGTGACGGCGACGATGCCTGTCGGCTTGGGCAGGCTGTCCAGCCAGTCGATCAGCTTTTTGGTGGCGCTCCCCCAGGTGGGTGCGCTGGTGGCCAGGCCGCGGTGAATTTCGCCCGAAGCACCGTTGCGCAGCAGCCATGCCGAGAACGCCCTCTCGCGTTCCTGCGCCCAGCGGTTGAGCGGCGATTCTGGAAGGCTGTAGCAGGCGAAGCGAGTCACGCCGGCTTCCACCAGGTGTTCAAGCGCGCGCGCCACCAGCAGCTGGTTGTCGGTGGCTACGTAGGGGACCTGACCCGGGTAGCAGGCGGGATCCTCGTACGAGCCACCGATGGCGATGACCGGGACGTGGGCACCCGCGAGCGCCCTCGCGACGGCGGGGTCGTCGTAGTCCGCGATGATGCCGTCGCCCTCCCACTCGTGAATGCCATCGAGGCGAAAGCGGAAGTCCTCCTCGAGGAACAGGTCCCAGGCCACGCGCGTCTGCTTCACATAGTCGCCGATGCCGATGAGGATCTCGCGGTCATAGACCTTGCTGGCATGGAACAGCAGGGCCACGCGCAGGACTGCGGGGCCGCTGGTCCGGTCGGGCCGGCGCATGGTCGGGCTTTTGGTCATGGAAGGCCGATCTTGGCACATTGCGTCGATTGCTGCGATGCAGAAAGAAATTTCATAAGCCGCGCTCGGCAATTTCGCAAGCTGCTGCGGTGGCGCAACCGCTAGCATCGCCACTCTGGTGATCTTGATGCGGAGTGGGACCGGTCCCATCGCATGGCTTCGCCACGGCATACCGGCGTCGACGGCAAACGAAGACGCCATTTCCGCGTGCGCGAAAAGCAAACGGCTTTTGGGCAAACCAACGAGGAACTCGATGACTGAGCCAACCCGCTATCCGAGTCTTGACGGCAAGAGCGTGCTGATCTCCGGCGGCGCGACCGGGATAGGCGCGGCCCTCGTGGAGCATTTTGCCGCGCAAGGCGCCAAGGTGGGGTTTGTGGATATCGACGCCGAAGGCGCCCGGGCATTGCTGGCCAGGCTGGAGCGCGAAGGGCTGCGCGGCGTCCATTTTGAGGAATGCGATGTCACGGACATTCCCCGCTTGCGCAGCGCCATTGGCGCCCTTCGCCAGCGCATAGGGCCCATCCAGGTGCTGGTGAACAACGCGGCGAACGACGAGCGCCATCTCATTGAAGAAACGACACCTGAGTCATGGGATGCCGGCGTCGCGGTAAATCTGAAGCACTACTTTTTCGCCGCGCAGGAAGTCTTCAAGGACATGAAAGCCCTGGGCGGAGGCTCGATCGTCAATTTCGGCTCGGTGAGCTGGATGGTCAAGGTAGGCGGGATGCCGGTGTACACAACCTGCAAGTCCGCGGCTCAGGGACTCACCCGCAGCCTTGCACGCGACTTCGGCGCCCATCGCATCCGCGTCAACACGGTTGTTCCGGGATGGGTGATGACTGAAAAGCAGATCCGGCTGTGGGTGACGCCGCAAGCGAAGATTGAACTGGCCAAAGCGCAGTGCCTGCCCGGCGAACTTGCACCCGCGGACCTCGCGCGCGCCGTGCTGTTTCTCGCTTCCGACGACAGCAGCATGATGACCGCGCAGGACCTGGTCGTCGACGGTGGCTGGACATGAACGCTCCGGCAGCGCGCGATCTCATCCTGGTGACGGGTGCGACCGGCAAGGTCGGGCGGGCGTTCATCGCCCGGCTGCTGGGCGATGAACGTTATGACAGTTTCGGGGTTCGCGCGCTGTGCCACAAGCGAAGCCTGCCCCCGCATCCCCGCGTGGAATCGGTGCAAGGCTCCATACAGAATCGTGCCGACGTTCACCGTGCACTGGAAGGCGCCACGCATGTGCTGCACCTGGCGACCAGCAAGGAAACGCCGGACGATGTGATGGACGTGGCCGTCAAGGGCATGTTCTGGCTGCTTGAGGAGTGCCGCGCGAGCAAGGCATTGCGGCAGTTCCTGCTCGTGGGCGGAGATGCCGCGGTTGGCCATTTCTATTACCGGCACACCATTCCGGTCGTGGAGAGCCAGCCGCACAGCGCCTACCCGGGCTGCTATGCGCTGTCCAAAGTGCTGGAAGAAGTCATGCTGGAGCAATACCAGATCCAGTATGGGCTCAACGGCTGCTGCCTGCGTGCGCCGTGGATCATGGAAAAGGACGACTTCCGCTATTCCCTGTCCTTCGGCGACGACGTCTTTGGCGGTCCCCGCTGGCACGAACTGGTCGGGCCGTCCCGCGCGCGCGACTATGTGGCTTCGGGGGCCGTTCCGGTCATGCTGGACCTGCAAGGCAAGCCGGTCAGGCGCAACTTTGTGCATGTGGACGACCTGGTGGACGCGTTGTTGCTGGCGCTCGATGCGCCGCAAGCCCGGCACCAGCGCATGAACATCTGCATGGATGAGCCGGTCGACTACGGCGATCTCGGCGACTACCTGGCACGCACGCGCGGTGTGCCGCTGGTGCCGGTGCCCACACCCTACCACTCGACATGGCTGGACAACAGCAAGGCGAAATTTCTTCTGAACTGGCGGCCCCGCTACGACATGGCGCGGCTTGTGGAGGCGGCGTGGGCTTACCAGCGCCCTGCCGACGAGCCTCGCGTCGTCTGGTATCCCGGATAGCAACACCGCTGCTCCCGCCGCCGCACCGGGAGGAGCAGAAAGCATGGAGTGGCGGCGCGATTCGAAAAAACCAACTTGAGGAGACAGAACATGAGACAGCTGCAGCGACGCACATTCACGGCAATCCTGGCCGGCGCAGGCCTGGCGGCGGCATGGAGCCCGTTTGCCCACGCCGCCGGCAAGAAACTGGTGATCGGGTTTGCCCAGACGGGCGCCGAAAGCGAATGGCGGACCGCCAACACCGAGTCGGTCAAAGCCGCGGCCACAGCGGCCGGCCATGAACTGAAGTTTTCCGACGCGCAGCAGAAGCAGGAGAACCAGATCAAGGCGATCCGCTCCTTCATCAGCCAGAAGGTGGACGTCATCATCCTTGCGCCTCTTGTCACGACCGGCTGGGACACGGTGCTCAAGGAGGCGAAGGCCGCGAAGATTCCAGTGATCCTGGAAAGCCGCAATGTGGTGGTGAAGGATCCGTCTACCTGGACCACCTTCATCGGCTCCGACTTCGTCGAGGAGGGCCGGCGGGCGGGGCAATGGCTTCTCGACAACACGAAGAGCACCACGGGACCTGTCAATATTGTCGAGCTGCAGGGAACGGTCGGCTCGGACCCGGCCATAGACCGCAAGAAGGGATTTGACGAAGTCCTCAAGGGGAATGCGCGCTACAAGGTCATCCGCTCCCAGACCGGCGACTTCACGCGCGCCAAAGGCAAGGAAGTGATGGAAGCCTTCCTCAAGGCCGAGGGCAAAAAAATCAACGTCCTCTACGCGCACAACGACGACATGGCCATAGGCGCTATCCAGGCCATCGAGGAGGCGGGCCTCAAGCCCGGCAAGGACATTCTCGTCATCGGTGTCGACGCCGTGAAAGGCGCTTTCGAAGCCATGGTGGCGGGCAAGATGAATGTGAGCGTGGAGTGCAATCCGCTCCTGGGTCCGCAACTGATGGAGGCGGCGGCGAAGGCGGCCGCCGGCCAGCCGCTGCCGCGCTGGATCAAGACGATCGAAGGTGTATTCCCGGCCGAAGTTGCGGCCAAGGAATTCCCCAACCGCAAATACTAGCGAAACGGTTTTGCATTCGTAGGGTGACAGGAAAGCGACTGGCCTGGAAGTCGCGGCCCATTACGAGAAACCCGCGCGGTTTCGCGATCGCGCGCATGCCGCCAGGCCGGCAAAAAAAGATCAGGAGACAGCAATGCATACAAGACGAGACCTCCTTGCCGCAAGCGCCGGCGCAGCACTGGCTGGTATTGCGGGGCGCGCGGCGGCGCAGACTTATGAGCCGGGCTGCTTCAAGCCGTTTTCCGCCAGCACCAAGACCATCCAGTACCCGGCCAAGAAAGGGCCTTACCGCATCGCCCTGGCCAACGGCTATGCGGGAAACAGCTGGCGCATCCAGATGATCAAGTCGCTCAAGGCCTATGCGGCGACACCCGACATCAAGCCCCACATCAAGGAGCTGAAGGTGGTCTCCACCGGAACCGACGTGGCCGCGCAGTTGGGTGCCATCGACAACTTCATCAACGCGGGTTTCGACGCCATCCTCACCATCGCGGTGTCGCCCACGTCCTTCAAGCCGGTGATCAAGCGGGCCAAGGATGCGGGCGTAGTCCTGATCCCCTTCGACAACGTGCTGGACACCGACGAGGTCATCCAGGTCAACGAAGACCAGTTCGAGATGGGCCGCCTCATGGGGCGTTGGCTGGAGAAGAACGGGGCCACCAGTGGCAAGGTGCTGGAAATCCGCGGGCTGCCGGGAAACTCGGTCGACCGCGACCGGCACCTGGGTTTTCGCGAAATCATGGAAAAGCACAAGGGCCTGCAGATCGTCGAGGTGGTCGGCAACTGGGACGACGGAACTTCCCAGAAAGTGGCGGCGGACGCCATCGCCGTGCACGGCCGGTTCAGCGGCATCTACACCCAGGCCGGCTCCAACGGCACGGTCCGTGCGCTCATCGAAGCCAAGCACCCCTTCGTGCCGATTGGCGCCGAGGGAGAGAACGGTTTTCGCAAGATGGTCTACGAGCACCACAAGGATGGACTCAAAGGCGCTTCGGCCGCGCAGTCCCCCGGCCTGGTGGCGGTGGCATTGAAGGCGGCCGTTGCCGCGCTGCAAGGGCAGAAGCTGCCCCAGTACATCTCGGTACCTATTCCTTATGTGGAATACCCGCAGATGGAGCCGGGCAAGAACTTCTATCCCGATTTGCCGGACACGTTTTACGTGGCCAACGAGTTCCCGCCGTGCAACATCAACATCACAGCGCCGGACATCATGAAGCAGAGCGAGGGGAACACCTGAAGGAACGATCCGTGCCCCAGACCTTGCTGCAGCTCCAGGACATCTCCAAGCGCTACGCGGGCGTGCGCGCGCTGGACGGCGCGGACCTCGCTTGCCGTGCCGGCGAGATCCACGCCGTGCTGGGGGAAAACGGCGCGGGCAAGTCCACCCTGATCAAGGTCGTTGCCGGGGTGGTGCAGCCCGACGCCGGCCGTATCCTCATGGAAGGCGTGGAGCTGCGCCTGGCTTCGCCGAACATGGCTCGCGACCATGGCATTGCCTGCGTGTTTCAGGAGTTGTCGCTGGTGCCGGATCTCTCGGTGGCGGAGAACATCTTCCTGGCGCGGCCGCCGCGCCGGCGTGGACTGATCGACGCGAAGGCCCAGCAGGAGCAGGCCGCCGCCCTGCTGGCCATGCTGGGATGCGGCGACATCCACCCCAAGGAGCGCGTGCGGGACCTGCCGCTTTCACGCCGCCAGCTGATCGAGATCGCCAAGGCGCTGAGCCTGCAGCCGCGCCTGCTGATCCTGGACGAGGCGACCTCCGCGCTGAGCAGCGAGGATGTGGAGCGGCTCTACACGCTGCTGTTCCAGCTGCGCGCGCGCGGCGTGGGCATCTTGTTCATCTCGCACCGCATGCACGAAGTCAAGGCGCTGGCCGATACCTGCTCGGTGTTTCGCAGCGGCAGGCGCGTGGACACCTTCGCCAGCGGCACCCGCTCCGATGCGGAGGTGGTCCAGCTGATGATAGGCCGCGACGTCGCCAAGACCTATCCGCCGAAAACCGGCCCCACGCCCTGGGCCCAGCCCGCTATCACTGCGCAGGGCCTGGGCTGGCCTCCCGTGCTGCACGACATCTCGCTGGAGATCAAGGCCGGCGAGATTGTCGGGCTGGGAGGGCTGGACGGACAGGGGCAACGGGAGTTGTTGCTGGCGCTCTTCGGCGTGCTCAAGGGTGTCCAGGGCCAAGTGCAGGTATTCGGCCAGTTGCGCCGCGACCTGGCGCCGCATGTGTGCAAGGGCCCGGAGCTGGGCATCGCGCTGATCCCGGAGGACCGCAAGACCGAAGGGCTGATCCTGCCCATGAGCATCGGGGAGAACATGAGCCTGGCCAACCTGCCGGCGCTTGCGCGCCTGGGCATCCTCAGCGCGGCGGCGGAGGGCTCCGCCGTGGCGCGCATGGTGGAGCAGTTGCGCATCAAAATCGGCTCCGCGCAAGACCCGGTGCAAACTCTGTCGGGTGGCAACCAGCAGAAAGTGGTGATTGCCAAATGGCTCATGGCCCATCCGCGCGTGCTGCTGCTCAACGACCCGACCCGCGGCATCGATGTGGCCACCAAACAAGAGCTGTATGCGCTGCTGCGCGAGCTGGCCGCCCAGGGCGTGGCCGTGCTGCTGTATTCCACCGACTATGAGGAACTCATAGGCCTGGCCGACCGCGTGCTCATCATGTACGAGGGCCGCATCGCCCGCACGCTTGCCGGCGACGACATCAGCGAGCATGCGATAGTGGCATCCTCGCTCAACGTTTCACCCAGCGGCCGGGAGGCCGCCACCGCATGAGCCGGCGCGGCGAATGGGGCATGGCGTTGCGGCGCAACGGTGGGCCGCTGGCCGCGCTGGCGGTGTTCATCGTGATGTTCGCGCTGTTCCTGCTGGAGCACCCGCGCTCGATCTCCGTGGCTATCGTGACCACCGCGTCCAACAAGGCGGTGCTGCTGGCCATCGTGGCGATGGCGCAGACGCTGCCCGTCATCACCCGGGGGCTGGATCTTTCCGTCGGCATGGTGATGGTGCTAACCGGCTGCCTCGCCTCCGCGGTCGTGAACGGCGCACCCTGGCAGGTGGCACTGGGCATCGTGCTGGTGCTCGCTTGCGGCGCGGCGGCCGGTGCCATCAACGGCGCCATTGTGGTCTTCGGGCGCCTGCAGCCCATCATTGTCACGCTCGCCACCGGCGCGGTGTATTTCGGCTTTGCCCTGCTGCTGCGGCCGGCGCCGGGCGGCGAGGTCAGCGAGGGGCTGTCGGACGCAATGACCGGCCGGCTGTTCGGCGTGATCCCCAGCACCATGGTGCTGCTGGCCGTGCTCGTCGTGCTGGGGTGGATGCCCTTGAAGCGGACGGTGATCGGCCGCGCGTGCTATGCGGTCGGGTCCTCTGAGCAGGCGGCCTACCTCTCCGGCGTTCCGTCGGAGCGCGCCAAATTCCTGGCCTATACCGTCGCCGGCCTGCTTTCGGGTGTGGCCGGGCTGCTGCTGTCCCTGATCGCGCTGTCGGGCGAGGCCAGCGGCCCGCAGGCCGGCCTGTACACCCTCAATTCGATCGCGGCGGTCGTGATAGGCGGCACATCGCTATACGGCGGCACCGGCGGGATGGTCGGCTCCATCCTCGGCGCCTTTGTGCTGCGCACCATCGGCGACCTGCTGTTCGTCTTCAACGCGCCGGCGCTCTGGCAGCCTCTTTTTGAGGGCCTGATATTGCTGGGCGCCGTGTGCATGGGCGCGGCGCGCGTGCTGCGCGTCAGAAACCGGCTGGACCTGTTCTGATGAGTACCACCGAATTGGTTGCCGCGCAGCCCTCCCCCGGGGCCAAGAACCCCGTGCAGCGCCTGCTGCTGAACCCGCCCGCCGTTGTGGGGCTGTGCTGCCTCTTGCTGCTACTGGCCGGCAGTACCGTGAACCGCAATTTCCTGATGCCCGCCTACCTGCTGCAGCAGCTGCAGATCGCGGCCTTCCTCGGGCTTGCCGCGGCGGGATTGATGGCCGTCATCCTGCTGGGCCATATCGACCTGTCCGTGCCCTGGACCATCACCACGGGCGCCATGATGGCCGCCGCCGCAGGGTCGAGCTATGGGACGGAGTGGGCCATTCCGGCGGGCCTGCTCTGCGGGGCGCTGATCGGCCTGGCCAACGGCCTGGGTGTGGCCCTGCTGCGCATCCCGTCGATGATCTTCACACTGGGCGCCAATGCGGTGTTGCAGGGGCTGATGGTGCTGTACACCGGCGGCCATGCGCCCAAGGACGCCGCCACCGCGCTGATGCGCGACCTGGCCGTGGGCAGGACCCTGGGCCTGCCCAACGCGGTGCTGGCCTGGGCGGCCGTCTCGCTGCTGGTATACCTGCTGTTGACACGCACGGTGGCGGGTCGTTATGTCTACGTGATCGGCAACAGCGAGCGCGCTGCCTATCTCAGCGGCGTGCGCACCACCAGGATGACGGTGGCCTGTTTCGTCGCCTGCGGCATGCTGGCGGCGTTCGCGGGGGTGCTGCTGGCCGGGTATTCGGGCAACGCCTACCAGGCCATGGGCGACCCCTACCTGCTGCCGGCGATCGCGGCCGTGGTGCTGGGCGGCACCAACATCCTGGGCGGGCGTGGCAGCTATCTGGGCACGGTCGCCGGCGTCGTGTTCATCGTGCTGTTGCAGAGCATGCTGGCGGTATTGCAGATGCCTGAGGCGGGCCGCCAGATCATTTACGGAGCGCTGATCCTGGCCATGCTGCTGCTGTACGGAAGATCGGCCAAAGTGAGATGAGGGGGTGAGCATGGGTGAACACTATGGCATTCGCGGTGAGTTCCGCCTGCACGACGCCCGCTTTCGCGGCGTGGTGCCTCCCAATTCATTTGTGGAAAAACTCTACAGCGGCGCACGCTGGGCCGAAGGGCCGGTGTATTTTCCAGCGGGTGATTTCCTGTTGTTCAGCGACATCCCCAACAACCGCATCCTGCGTTGGGTGCCCGACGGCGACGGGCCCGGGTGCGTACTGGAGTTTCGCAAACCCTCCGATTTCACCAATGGCAACACGCGCGATGGCCAGGGCCGCCTGCTTAGCTGCGAACATGGCACGCGCTGTGTCAGCCGCACCGGGCACGACGGGCGCCGCACGGTGCTTGCGTCCTCTTTCCAGGGCAAGAAACTCAACTCACCCAACGACCTGGTGGTAGGCCCCGATGGGGCCTTGTGGTTCTCCGACCCGTCCTACGGCATCCTCTCCGATTACGAGGGTTACGCGGCGGAGCCTGAGTACGGAGGCCGTTACGTGTTCCGGGTCGATCCCGCCAGCGGACGCGTGGATGCGGCCGTGACCGACTTCGTCCAGCCGAACGGGCTGGCTTTTTCGCCGGATGGAAGCCGGCTGTATATCGCCGACTCGGGCGCCTCGCACGATCCCCAGGGGCCACGCCACATCCGCTCCTTCCAGGTGAGTGGGGACCGGTTGCTGGGGGGTGAGGTGTTTGCGACGGTGGATGCGGGCATTCCGGACGGGCTGCGCGTGGACGTTCTTGGCAATGTCTGGACCAGCGCCGGTGACGGCGTTCATTGCTTCACGCCGCGGGGCGAACTGCTTGGCAAGATCCTCATTCCGGAGCCGGTGGCCAATCTCGAGTTCGGCGGCCCGCGAGGCAACAGGCTGTTCATCACTGCGACAACTTCGCTGTATGCCTGTTATCTGGCGACCTCCGGTGCGAGCGCTCCTGCGCCGCGAGCCGGCTGAGGGGACGGCCATGCCGGCGACGATCCCGCACATGGCACCAATTGCTGCGATGCAGAAAGAAATTTCACAAGCCGCGCTCGCCAAATTCGCAAACTTGCGTGGCGGCACAGAGACTAGCATCGCCATTTTGATTGTTCCGGCGCAGACATGACTTCCTTTGAATCCCTTCCCCAGGTCCGTTACGAGGGCCCGCAGTCGACGAATCCGTTGGCGTACCGCCATTACGACGCCAAGGAGCGCGTGCTGGGCAAGACGCTGGAGCAGCACCTGCGCCTGGCCGTTTGTTATTGGCATACCTTTGTATGGCCCGGTAACGATGTGTTCGGGCAACCGACCTTCGCGCGGCCCTGGCACGTGCCTGGCGACGAGCTGACGCTGGCGCGCCGCAAGGCCGACGCCGCCTTCGGCCTGATCTCGCGGCTGGGCGTGCCCTTCTACACCTTCCACGATACCGACGTGGCGCCGGAGGGTGCAAGCCTGGCAGACTACCGCGGCAACCTGTCGGCCATGGTGGACGTGCTGGCACAAAAGCAGCAGGAGACGGGCATAGCGCTGCTGTGGGGCACGGCCAACCTGTTCAGTCATCCGCGCTACGCCGCCGGCGCGGCGAGCAACCCCGATCCCGAAGTCTTTGCGTACGCCGCGACGCAGGTCTTCAGCGCGCTCAATGCCACGCACCGCCTGGGCGGCGCGAACTACGTGATGTGGGGCGGGCGTGAAGGCTATGACACGCTGCTCAACACCGACCTGCGCCGTGAGCGGCGCCAGCTCGGCCGCTTCATGCAGATGGTGGTGGAGCACAAGCACAAGATAGGTTTCACGGGCCAGCTGCTGATCGAGCCGAAGCCGCTGGAGCCCACCAAGCACCAGTACGACTACGACAGCGCCACGGTCTATGGTTTCCTCAAGGACTTCGGCCTGGAGCACGAGATCAAGCTGAACATCGAGGCCAACCACGCCACCCTGGCGGGCCACAGCTTCCAGCACGAAATCGCCACGGCCGCCTCGCTGGGCATCTTCGGCAGCGTCGACGCCAACCGGGGCGACCCGCAAAACGGCTGGGACACCGACCAGTTCCCCAACAGCGTGGAAGACCTCACGCTGGCGATGTATGAGATCCTGCGCGCGGGCGGCGTCGGCAGTGGCGGCTTCAACTTCGACGCCAAGGTGCGCCGCCAGAGCATGGATCCTGTGGACATTCTGCATGGACACGTCGGTGCCATCGACGCGCTGGCCTTGGCGCTCAGGTGCGCCGCGCGGCTCATGGAAGCCGGTGAGCTCGAGCGCTTTCGCGCCGAGCGCTACGCCCGCTGGGACGGCGACCTGGGCCGCGGCATCCTGGGCGGCGACATGAAGCTCAGCGAGGTGGCGGAATACGCCTTCGTTCAGGACCTGCGGCCCCGGCCGGTGAGCGGGCGGCAGGAGTGGCTGGAAAACCGCGTGAACGCCGCGATCTTTGATCCTGTCGTCTGAGGCACCGGCAGGAGCGCACACCATGAACCCGGACGTCGGCTTCCAGCAGGTGAGCAAGCGCTTCGGCCCGGTCCAGGTGCTGCATGGCGTGAGCTTCGCTTTCGCGCCGGGGCGCGTCTACGGCGTGCTGGGCGAGAACGGCGCTGGAAAGTCCACGCTCATGAAGATATTGGCCGGCTATGAACCGGCCAGCGAGGGCTCGGTGGAGATAGGCGGGCAGGCCGTAAGCTTTCGGGGGCCGCGCGACGCCGAGGCCGAAGGCATCGTGATGATCCACCAGGAGTTCAACCTCGCCGACGACCTGAGCATCGCGCAGAACATCTTTCTTGGGCACGAGCTGATCCGCCATGGCTTGCTGGACGAGCGGGCGATGGCGCGCCGCGCCGAGGCGGCGATGCGCTCGGTGGGCCTGGCCTGTGATCCCGGCCGGCGTGTGCGCGACCTGATCGTGGCCGAGAAGCAGCTGGTCGAAATCGCCAAGGCGCTGAGCCGCAATGCCCGCATGCTGGTGATGGACGAACCCACGGCCACGCTCACGCCGTCCGAAACCGAGCGGCTGTTCGGCCTGATCGCGCAGTTGCGGGGCCAGGGTGCCACGGTGCTCTACATTTCGCACAAGCTGGACGAGGTCGAACGCATCACCGACGAAGTGCTGGTCATGCGCGACGGCCGCCTGGTCGCGCACCGGCCCACAGGCAGCGTGACCCGCCAGCAGATGGCCAGCCTCATGGTGGGCCGCGAGCTGAGCGACTTGTTTCCGCCGCGGCAGCCCGTGCCCGATGGCGCGCAGGTGCTGCTCAAGGTCCAGGACCTGCAGGTACCCGGCTGGGCGCAGGACGTGAGCTTCCAGGTGCGCGCCGGCGAGATCCTGGGTTTCGCCGGGCTGGTCGGCGCCGGGCGGACTGAATTGTTTGAAGGCCTGCTGGGCCTGCGCCCCGCGAGCTGCACGGCGGTGGAGATCGCGGGCCGCCCGTGGGCGCGGCGCAGCCCGCGCTCGGCCGCTCGCCTGGGGCTGACCTACCTCAGTGAGGACCGCAAGGGCCGCGGCCTGCACCTGCGCATGGGCGTGCCGGAGAACCTCACGTTGATGGCGCTGGAGCGCTATGCCCAGCCCTGGCTGGATCCCGCGGCGGAGCGTGCGGCCCTGAAGCAGGCGAGCGAAGCCTTCGGCATACGTGCGGCGGCCGGCGTCCCGGCATCGGCGCTGTCCGGCGGCAACCAGCAGAAACTGGCGCTGGCCCGCGTGTTGCAGCCGCAGCCGCAAGTCGTGGTGCTTGACGAGCCCACGCGCGGCGTGGATGTGGGCGCCAAGCGCGACATCTATTTCCTGATCCGGCGACTGGCCGACGAGGGCCGCGCCATCGTCATCGTCTCGTCCGAGCTGCTCGAACTCATAGGCCTGTGCCACCGTGTCATCGTCATGCGCCAGGGCCGGATGGCGGCCGAGCTGCCGCAGGACCAGCTCACCGAAGAACTGCTGATTGCCCATGCAACTGGAACCCACTAAACCCATGGCCGGTGTATCGCCAGCGCCCATGATGGCGCGCCGCTGGGCCGGCCTGCGCGGCGGCGGCCCGCTGGCGGGCCTGGTGCTGGTGTGCCTGCTAGGCGCCATGCTGAACGAGAACTTCGCCAGCCTGGACAACGCCATGAATGTCCTGACCCGAACGGCGTTCATCGGCATCATCGCCGTAGGCATGTGCTTTGTCATCATTTCCGGCGGCATCGACCTGTCGGTGGGGTCCATGGCGGCGCTGATCGCGGGCGCCATGATCCTGCTGATGAACGCCGCCGCGGGCGCCGGCTGGCCGCCGCTGGCCGCAATCCTGGCCGGCATGGCCTGCGCCGTCGGCCTGGGCGCGCTGTTCGGCCTGGCCCACGGCCTGCTGATCAGCAAGGGGCGCATAGAGCCCTTTATCGTGACCCTGGGGACGCTCGGCATTTTCCGCGCCTACCTGACCTACTTCTCCAACGGCGGCGCGATCACGCTGGACGGCTCGCTGGCCAGCGCCTACGGCCCGGTGTACTACGGCAGCTGGCTGGGCGTTCCCGTGCCGGTGTGGGTTTTTGTCGTGGTCGCGCTGCTGGGCGGCTTGATCCTGAACCGCACAGCCTACGGCCGTTACGTGCAGGCCATAGGCTCCAACGAACAGGTGGCCCGCTACGCGGCCGTGGAAGTCGATCGCGTCAAGGTGCTCACCTACGTGCTGTTGGGCGTTTGCGTGGGCATCGCCACCGTGCTGTACGTGCCGCGCCTGGGCTCGGCTTCGCCGTCCACCGGACTGCTTTGGGAGCTCGAGGCGATTGCGGCGGTGATCGTCGGCGGCACGGCGCTCAAGGGCGGCGCCGGCAGCATCACCGGCACCGTCATCGGCGCGGTGCTGCTTTCGGTGATCAGCAACATCCTGAATCTCACCAGCATCATCAGCGTGTATCTGAACGCCGCGGTGCAGGGCTTTGTGATCATCGCGGTGGCGTTCTTCCAGCGCGGGCGTAAATGATGGAGTTCACCGGCGGCGCTGCCGTTTTTTCAGCCAATCTTTCAGCCAACCCAAAGAGGAGACAAACCATGAAACCGATCACCCAATTGCTCGCGGCAGGCGCCGCTGTCCTGGCCTTGCTCGGCGCCGCGCCGGCGGCGCTGGCGCAGAACAAGCCGCACATCGGCGTGTCCATCCCCGCCGCCACCCACGGCTGGACGGGCGGGGTGGTGTATTGGGCCAACCGCACCAAGGCGGAACTGGAAAAGCAGTACCCCGGCCTGAAGGTCACCGTCAAGACGGCCGGCTCGGCGGCGGAACAGGCCAACCAGGTGCAGGACCTGCAAACGGCCAACAAGATCGACACGCTGGTGATCCTTCCCTTCGAATCCGCGCCGCTCACGCAGCCCGTTGCGCAGGTCAAGGGAAAAGGTGTGTATGTCACCGTGGTGGACCGAGGCCTGACCGATGCCAGCGCGCAGGACGCCTATGTGGCGGGCGACAACCCCGGCTTCGGCAAGGTGTCGGGCGAATACATGGCCAAGGCCATGGGCGGCAAGGGCAACGTCGTGGTGCTGCGCGGCATCCCGACCGTGATCGACAACCAGCGCGTCGACGCCTTCATGGCGGTGATGAAGAGCCACCCCGACATCAAGGTGCTGGACGCCAAGCACGGCAACTGGAACCGCGACGATGCCTTCAAGGTGATGCAGGACTACCTCACGCGCTTCAAGCAGATCGACGCCGTGTGGGCTTCGGACGACGACATGGCCGTGGGCGTGCAAAAGGCGATAGACCAAGCCAAGCGCGGCGACATCAAGATGGTGCTGGGCGGCGCCGGTTCCAAGGACTACATCAAGAAGGTGATGGACGGCGACAAGATGGTCACGGCCGACGTGACCTACTCGCCCGCCATGATCGCCGACGCGATGAAGCTCACCGCGGCCGCGCGCGTCAAGGGCGAGAAGCTGCCGGCCTCCACCATCATCCCCTCGGTGCTGGTGACCCGGGACAACGCCAAACAGTACTATTTCCCCGACTCCCCGTTCTGAGGCAATCATGGCCAGACCCGTCACACTTTTCACCGGACAGTGGGCCGACCTGCCGCTGGCCGAACTCGCACCCCTGGCGCGCGGCATGGGCTACGACGGGCTCGAGCTGGCCTGCTGGGGCGACCATTTCAACGTGCAGGAAGCGCTCGGTAGCGACCGCTACCTGCAGGACAAGCGCAACCTGCTTGAAAAACACGGCTTGCGCTGTTTCGCTATCGGCAGCCATCTGGTGGGCCAGGCCGTTTGCGACCTGATCGATGAGCGCCACCAGTCCATCCTGCCCGCGCACGTATGGGGCGATGGCGATCCCGAGGGCGTGCGCCAGCGCGCCGCGCGCGAGATGCAGGACACCGCGCGCGCCGCGGCCAAAATGGGCCTGAAGGTGGTCACCGGTTTTACCGGCTCGTCGGTCTGGCATTCGCTGTACGCCTTTCCGCCGACGACGCAGGAATACTGGAACCAGGGTTTCGTCGATTTCGCAAACCGATGGAAACCCATCCTCGACACCTTCGAATCGGTGGGCGTGAACTTCGCCCTGGAGGTCCACCCCACCGAGATCGCCTTCGACACCGCTTCGGCGCAACGCGCCGTCGAAGCGGTAGCGGGCCACAAACGCTTCGGCTTTAACTTCGACCCCAGCCACCTGGGCTACCAGGGCGTGGATTATGTGAAGTTCCTGCGCACCTTCGGTGAGCGCATCTACCACGTGCACATGAAGGACGTGTGGTGGGGCAAGGGCGACGGCACCGCGGGTGTCTTCGGCGGGCACACCAGCTTCGGCGATGCGCGCCGTTACTGGGACTTCCGCAGCGTCGGCCGCGGGATGATCGACTTCGAATCCATCATCGTTGCGCTGAATGACATTGGCTACACCGGCCCGCTGAGCGTGGAGTGGGAGGACAGCCGCATGGACCGCGTCCATGGCGCGACCGAAAGCGCCGCCTATTCAAAGCGCCTGGACTTCAAGCCGGCGGCGGGTGCCTTCGACGCCGTCTTCGACAAGGCCAAGCAGGGCGGGATGGCCGGGTCATGACGGGCAAGCTGCGTTACGCCATGGTGGGCGGCGGGCAGGGCGCCTTCATTGGCGCTGTGCACCGCAAGGCGATGGCGCTGGACGGCCAGATGGAGCTGGTGGCCGGCGCGCTGTCGTCCGATCCTGAGAGAGCGCGCGCTTCGGGCGCCGAGCTGGGGCTGGCCGACGCGCGCAACCATGGGCGCTGGCAGGACCTGCTGGCCGATGAGCTCAAGCGGCCGGTGCACGAGCGCATAGACTTCGTGTCCATCGTCACGCCCAACCACGTCCATTTTCCGGTGGCCCACGCCTTTGCCGAGGCGGGCATCCACGTGGTCTGCGACAAGCCGCTGGTGCACAGCAGCGAAGAAGCGCTGGCGCTGGAGCGGGCTGCGCAGCGCAGCGGCTGCGTGTTCGGGGTGACCTACAACTACACGGGCTACCCCATGGTGCGCGAAGCCCGCGAGCTGGTGGCCAAAGGCCTGATCGGCGAACTGCGCAAGGTCATCGTCGAATACAACCAGGGCTGGCTTGCCACCAACCTCGAGGCCACGGGCCAGAAGCAGGCCGGCTGGCGCACCGACCCCGCGCGCAGCGGCCTGGCCGGCGCCATGGGCGACATCGGCTCGCACGCCGAAAACCTGGTGGCCACGGTGACCGGCCTGGAGCTGGACAGCATTTGCGCGGACTTGACCACATTTGTGCCCGGCCGCCGCCTGGACGACGACGGCAATGTGTTGCTGCGTTTTACCAATGGTGCCAGGGGCGTGCTCATTGCGTCACAGATCGAGGTCGGCTGCGAGAACGACCTGCGCCTGCGGGTGTTCGGCAGCCAGGGCACGCTGGTGTGGCACCAGGAGGAACCCAACCGCCTGGTGCACCAGCCCATCGACGGCCCCGCGCGCGTGCTGACCCGCGGCTCGCCCTGGCTGGGCGAGGCCGCGCGCCGCGCCACGCGGCTGCCCACGGGCCATCCCGAGGCCTTTCTCGAGGCCTTCGCGAATGTGTACCTCGGTGTCGCCGCGCACATCCGGGCGGTGCAGGCGGGCCGGGCGCCGGATCCGCTCGAGGCCGACTACCCGCGCCTGGCCGACGGTGTGCGCGGCGTGCGCTTCATCGAGAAGGTGGTGGAATCGGCCGGCAGCCAGGCCAAGTGGACGCCGATGCGCTGACGCATGTTCCTCGGCATCGATCTCGGAACGTCCGGCGTCAAAGCCGTGGTGCTGGACCGCGGGCATCAGGTCGTGGCCAGCGGCAGCGCGCCGCTGGCGGTCGACCAGCCGCACCCCTTGTGGCGCGAGCAGGACCCGCAGGCCTGGTGGCGCGCCTGCGATGAGGCCGTGCAGCAGGCGCTGGCCGGGCTGGCGGCGGCGGGGCGCAGCCCAGGCGACGTGGCGGGCATCGGCCTGACCGGCCAGATGCACGGTGCGACCCTGCTTGATGCGCAAGGCCAGGCCCTGCGGCCCGCCATCCTGTGGAACGACGGGCGCAGCGCCGAAGAATGTGCCTTGCTCGAGCGCATGGTGCCGCGCTCGCGCGAAATCACCGGCAACATGATGATGCCCGGCTTCACGGCGCCCAAACTCCTGTGGGTGGCGCGCCATGAGCCGGACGTGTTTGAGCGTGTGCGGCGGGTGCTGCTGCCCAAGGATTGGTTGCGCTGGCGCATGGCCGGCGAGTTCGCCACTGACATGTCGGACGCCGCGGGCACGCTGTGGCTGGACGTGGCCGCGCGCGGCTGGAGCGATGAGCTGCTCGCCGCCTGCAACTTGTCGCGCGCGCATATGCCTGCCCTGCACGAGGGGCCAGAGATTACAGGCCACCTGCGCGCGGACCTCGCGCGGCACTGGGGCTTGCGCAGCATCCCGGTGGCGGCCGGTGCGAGCGACAACGCCGCCGGTGCGCTGGGTGCCGGCGTCTACCGACCGGGCGACGCGATGCTGTCGCTGGGCACTTCGGGCGTGGTGTTCGTCGCCACGCGCGAATTCGTCTCCAATCCCGGGCAGGCCGTGCACAGTTTCTGCCATGCCTTGCCGCGCACCTGGCACCTGATGTCGGTCATGCTGTCGGCGGCCTCCTGCCTGGATTTCACCGCCTCGCTGCTCGGCGAGCCCGACCTGGGGCGGCTGCTGGCCGAGGCCGAGGTGCGCGGCCTGCGGCCGTCCACGCCGCTGTTTCTGCCTTACCTGAACGGGGAGCGCACACCGCACAACAACCCCCAGGCCGAAGCCGTTTTTTTTGGCCTGAGTGCGGGCACCGTGCGCGCCGACCTGGTCAACGCCACGCTGGAAGGCGTGTGCCACGGGCTGGCCCAGGGCATTGCCGCCTTGCAGGCTACCGGGGCCGGGCTAGCGCAGGTCAGCCTGATAGGTGGCGGCTCGCGCAGCGCCTACTGGGCGCAGATGCTGGCCGACGCCACAGGGCTGGAGGTGGTCAGGCGCGAGGACTCCGCCGTGGGGCCCGCCCTGGGCGCGGCCCGGCTGGCCTGGCTTTGTGTGGACAAGGCGGATGCGCAGGATGTGCTGAAGGCACCCGCGGCGCTGGAAAGCTACGCGCCCCGACCCGCCGAGCAAGAGCGATGGAAGGAGCGCGGCGCGCGCTTTGCCGCGCTGTACGCCGGTGTGGCTCCGCTGTATGGCGCGCGGGGCCTTTGATGGCGCGCGCACAGCAAGGCATCCCGCTGCGCCAATGCGCAGCGGGATGCCTTGTGTTTCGGCTTTGAGTACCGGAGGCGGCCGCTTTCGCAACCGTCACCGGTGATCAGCAGCGCATAAAGCGCTTGTGGTTTATTGAACGACGGGGTAGTCGCGATCAAAGGCCGAGGCCGATACGGTGGTGCCGATTTCGGCTTTCACTTCGGCGCGGGACTTGGTGCTCACGGGTGCGCTGGCTTCGGGGGCCTGGTAGGTCCGGCCGATGTTGACGGAATAGCCTTCGCGTTGGGCTTGTGCCAGCTCGGCTTTCACTTCCGCGCGGGTCTTGGTGCTGACCGACTTCACCTGGTCTTGCGCAAACGGATCGCGGCCTTCGGCAAAGCTGCTGGCCGAGCCGAAGAAGGCCAATGCGGAGACGGCAAGAACGGAGGCGGAGACGAGATTCGATTTCATGATGAATTTCCTTTAGAACAGTTTTTGAAATATCCGGTCGGACGGGCTGTGTGCCCGAGGGGCCTTCCTCGCTGAGTCGCGTTATCAAATGTGGCTCACCGATGCATCCAACCTTGTTCCGCAAGAGCCATAGACAAGTGCGTGTTTGCAGAACATTCCATTGCCGAAATCGGAACAATGAAGGCGCGAATTCACGGAACTTTCTGGGCGAAAGTTTTTTGAAAGTTTTGCGTCAAGAAACGCAAACCTCTTTCGTGTTCCGGTGTCGCTCCTTCCCCCGCTGGGGGAAGGTAGGGATGGGGGGACCCTCACCCTGGCCCTCTCCCAGGGGGAGAGGGGACAAGACTTTTTCATTCCTGCCGCGTATCCATTCTCTTGATCACCCTGCGCGTGTACTCGGTCATGAATTCGAGGAACACGCTGGTGCGCACCGGGATGAATTTGCGGCTGGGCAGCGCCGCGTACAAGGTGTTGGTGCCGGTGATCCAGGGCGCGAGGATGCGCTGCAGCGCGCCGCTGTTGAGGTGATTGGCCACCAGGTCTATGGACTGGCTCATGATGCCGGCGCCGTCCACGCAGGCGCGTATCAGCGTGTCGCTGTGGTTGACCAGCATGCTCGGCTCTATCTGCACTTCGACGACACGCTTGCCCTCGTCGGGATTGGTCAGGCGCCAGACGCGGTGCCGGTTGGCCGTTGCCTTGACGCGCAGGTTGTGGTGCTGCGGCAGGTCTTCGGGCCGCGCCGGCGTGCCGTTGCGGCGCAGGTAGTCGGGCGAGGCGCAGAGCACGCCGTCCGATGAGGCGATGGGCCGCGCGATGATGTTGGCGTCAAAGGCGTCGCCGGCGCCCAGCAGCGTGAGGTCGTAGTCCTCGACCGGCGGCACCAGCGGCGAGTCCACATGGATGTCGAGCACCACCTTGGGGTAGCGCCGGCCGAACTCGGCCACCAGCGGCGCGAGCACATGCACGGCGAAGACCGGCGGCGTCATGATGCGTATGGTGCCGGACATCTCCTGCGCATGGGCCTGGGCGGCGGCATGGGCTTCGTCGATGTCGCTCAGGATGTGCCGCACGCGGGCCAGGTAGGTTTCACCGGCGTCCGTCAGCGCCAGGCGGCGCGTGGTGCGCTGCAGCAGGCGCACGCCCAGGTGGTCTTCCAGGTCGCCGACCAGGCGGGTCACGACGGCGGCCGACATGTCGAATTTGCGCGCCGCGGCGGCAAAACTGCCGTCGTCCACGACTTGCTGGAACACCCGCATTGATTGGAGTCGGTCCATGGGTTAACCCTTATATAACACCTTTATTGTTGCTAATTTAACAGCAATGTATTGTTGGGATTGGTATTTTTTGATTGATTTAACAGGAATACAGTTCATACATCGATGAGCCGAAGCCACTTACAAGGCGACTCACCGAGGCTGGACAGACGGGGAGATGAGCCCGCCATGCCCGGAACGTCACTTAACTTTTGAGAGGATATTCATCATGAAATCGAACTTTGTTGCCGCCGCTGTTGTTGCTGTTGCCGCCCTGACTTCCGTCGCCGCTTCCGCCCAGCCCCTGAACGCCTTCCTGCTGGACCAGATGCAAGCGCCTTCGAGCAAGACCCGCGCTGAAGTCAAAAGCGAAGTGCTGCAAGCCCAGAAGGCCGACGCCACTTCCAGCTTCAATGGCGTGACCGCCCAGCAAAACCTGGCAGCTCCCCGCGCTGAAAAGACCGGCACCGCTCCCCAGGCTGCCGCCGAACTGGTGAAGCCCACCGCCCAGTAAGCGCCAGGCCCACCTGTAGCAACGCCCCGGCGCCCTTGCGGGTTCCGGGGCGTTGGCACGTCTAGTCCAGCGGGGCCCAATGGTTGTCCAGGCGCAGGTCCTGGAGTGCGGCGCTGCGCATCGCGCCCCGGCTGTCCCGCATGAGCACAGCCGTGCGGCCGGCGGCCCAGAGGCTTGTTTCGCCGCCGGGCGGCGCAGCGGCCGCGAGTGCGCAGGCCTCCTGCAGGGGCAGGAAGCCAGCCCACCGGCCGTCGGCGCGCCACAGCGCCACGCCGTTGGCGCGCGGGCAACTCACCGCGAAGCCGCCGGCCGCGTGGGCGATGTCGCCGCCGTAGCCCGCGAGGGCTTGGCCCGCGTCTGGGGCATGGGTTTGCAGGCGTTGCCCATCAAACACGGCGAGCACGGGCGCCGCGGCTTTGGCGGTTGGGTCGTCATGCTCGGCCTGCAAGGCAATACCCAGCTGGCGCTGCCCCAGCGTGCCGCCGGTGACGGGCTCGCCCCAGGCCATGTGCCGCAGGCTCAAGCGCCTGTCGGCCAGGCGCCACTGGCCCAGCAGCGCGCCGGTGCGCGTATCCAGCCGCACCAGCGAGGCGTCCATACGCTCCATGTGGAGCTTCAGCCGGCCGGTTTCAGGCAAGGCGGGAATGCCGCCGTTGGCCACCATGAGGCTGCCGCCGGTATCAAGCAATAACTCATGCGGGTCCATGCCGTGGGTAGGCCATTCGCCGGTTTTTTCCAGTGTGGCGGCGTCGCGCACGCCGATCAGGCCCCGGCCGGATTCGAGATTCGTTTCAGTGGTGTAGAGCGTTTTGCCGTCGGGGCTGGTGATGACGTGGCCGTTGAAGGCGCGGTCCGGTTCTATCCAGCCCCAGGCAAGCGCTTGCCCGCCGCCGCCCGCATCGGGCTTCCAGCGCAGCAGCCAGTCGCCGGGCCGGCGTGCCACCGCCAGCAGCGTGCCGCCGGCTTCGGCCCAGACACCGTGCGCGCGTGTCGGCACGTCCAGCGAGGCGCTCATGACCAGCGCCTCGCCGTGCTGCGCGAGCACACCTACCTGGTAGCCGGTGCCGTTTTCCCAAGCCGTCACCAGGGGCGGTACGCGCGTGGCGGCCTTGGCAGTAGTTGCCAGCGGTGCGGCCAGGGATGCGACATAGCCCAGCCACTGGCGGCGTTGCAGAGTAAAAAGCGTGCCCATATCGTGCTGGCCGGGAAGTGCCTGAGGATCAATCGCCGTCGGCGTCCGAAAAACCGATGCTCACTTCCAGCGCGGGCGCGATCTCGGCTTCGGCGAGTTTTTTCAACTCGGCCAATGAGCGGCCGGCGGCGGTCATGCCGGCCTTGTTTGCGGGCGAGGCGTTTTGCAGCGCCTTGTCGGCCTTGCCCACACTTTGCGCCAGCAGGTCGGCCGGCTCGTTGCGGCCCAGGCCGCGCAGATAGGTTTCAACCGGCGCCAGGCCCGCACCGGGACGCGGTGCTTCGGGGGCTTGCGAGGCGCCCAGCGTGCGCAGCGCCTGCCATTGCGCGGCCCAGCGCGCTGCCGTCTGGCCGCTGGCGCTGCGTGCATAAGCCACGGCATTGCGGCCGCCTTGCGCGCTGCCGGCCAGGCGGGGCTTTTCCATTTCGGCCCAGCGCAATCGCTCCAGCGCACCGGTCCATTGGTTGATGAGTTCGCTCATCGCGGGGCCCTGGCTTTCTTCGTCTTTGCCTGGCGGGCGCGCGGCCAGTTCGTCAAAGGCTTTGGCAAGCGTGTCGGCCTCGCGCTGGATATCGGCTGCCACCTGCAGCGCATAGCGGCAGGCCGGCGTGGCTGGCGCGATGGGCTGGCTCCACAGCAGCCACTCGAGCGCGGGCAAGCCCTTGGCCGGCGTGCCTATGCTTTCCATGGCCGTGGCGTCCTGCGGCGCGGTTTGTATCGCGCGTTTGATGAGCTCGGGCCGCGTGGGCGTGAAGTCGATTTGGCGCGTCGAGCGCCGCTGCACCAGCGGGCCAATCTGCACGCCGCTCAGGCGATCCCAGGCGAGGGCGCTGGCTTTCCAGCGTTCGCGCGCCTGCTCCAATTTCGCCGTGGCCGCGCCGGCGTCCGCGTCGCAGACCGCGGAGATGGCCGCGGGAAGGCCGCCGGCCTGTTCGGCAAACGCGGCGGCTTGCGGCGCGTACCAGAAGCGGTAGACGCCGCGCATGAAATCGCCGGCGGTGTAGAAAGGCACGGCAACATTCGGTGCGACGGTTTGCGCGCAGGCGGCGCCGCAAGCCAGCACGGCGATGCCGGCAAGGGTCTTCCAGGGAGCGCGTGAAGATCTCATGGCGCTCACAACGATTCCAGGAACTCGACCAGCGCGGCGCGCTCCTGCGCCGTCATCTGCAAAACCTTGTCCTTGCTGACCTTGGCTTCGCCGTCATGCCAGAGCACGGCCTCCAGCGCGCCGCGCGCGCGGCCGTCGTGCAGCAAACGGTTGTGGCCATTCACGTCGGGCACCAGGCCCAGGCCCCACAGCGGCGGCGTGCGCCACTGGCGGCCGTTGGCGAGAAAGTCGGGCCGGCCGTCGGCCAGGCCTTCCCCCATGTCGTGCAGCAGCAGGTCGGTGTAGGGGTAGATGGTCTGGCCCTGCGCGGCCTTGCTGCCCAGGCGCGGGAAGGGGATGTCGCCGGTGACATAGCTGGGGCGATGGCAGGCGGCGCACTGGGCTTGCGCAAACAGCCTCTGCCCCTGCACCACCTGGGCGTCCTTGGGGTTGCGCCGCGCGGCCGGTGCCAATGTGCTTTCGTAGAACACCACGTCGTTAAATGTTTTCTCGTCGATCTCGGGCGCCTTGCCCTGCGCGCCGCGCGGCGCGGCCAGGCAGTCTTTTTGCGCAGCGGTGCAGGTTTCTTTCGGGAACAGCGGCGAGGTGATGCCCATGTCGCCCAGGAAAGCGCCGCCGGTCTGGTGCGCCAGCGTGGCGACGTTGGCCTTCCAGCCGAAACGCCCCACGCGCATTTGCTGCGAAGGCGCGTCCCACACCTGGTTGACGGTGCCGCGCACCGCGCCGCCCAGGGCCGCCTGGTCGGTCGCATTGCGCAGAATCTCGGCCTCGGGAATCGCTTCAAGCAGGCCCACACCGGCCATTTGCGGCGCGATGCGCGGGCTCAGCATCACGTCTTTGGCCATGGGGCCGTAGTTGAGCTTGCTGAAACCGTAGCGCGGCTTTTGCAGTTGGTAAGGCGTGCCGTCGGCGAACTTGCCGCGCACTGTTTCGTAGCGCAGCGAGATCTGCCCTTCGGGCATCACGCCCTGCACCGCGAAGTTGGAAAACTGGTCGCCGTACACCGGGTCCGGCATGGGGCCGCCGTGCATGTCCTTGCCCGGAATCGACAGGCGCAGCAACAGGCCCACCGGCTGGTCGGAAAGGCCGCGCGTGAAATCGGGCGGCGCGCCGCGGCCGTCCTGCACATGGCAGCCGCCGCAGGAGCGCGCGATAAAGTGCGGGCCCAGGCCGTCGCGCGCGGTGGTCGAGGACGGCGCCTGCACCCAGTTGCGCCTGAAAAAAGAATTGCCGATAACGAAGCGCGTGCGTTCCTCGTCGGGCAGGTTGGCCAGCGGAAACGAAAAAGCGTTCTGGCCGGTGGCGAACACGGTGGTGTCGCCGCCGGTTTTCTCGTCGTCGGGGACGCTGTCTTGCGCGACACCCGCAGTCGCCCACAATGCCGCGCCCGCGAGGCCGGCTACGGCCAGCCAGGCGAGCCCCGCGCGCAGGCGGCGCGCGGCCATGCGGGATGAAGCGCTGCGCAACACTTACGGTTTGACCAAAGTCAGCTTGGTGATGCCGGCCGCATTGGCCGCCTCGACCAGGTCCTTGCTTTGCTGCACCAGGCTGTCGATGGTTTTTTGCACGCGCAGGCGGCCGGGTGCATCTTTGGCGCCGACGATCTCGCGGTCAAACGGTGCCTGTATGCCTTCGGCCGCGGCGACTGAGGCGGCGATCTGCTGCGTGGTGCGCTCGGCCAGTGCCGGGTTTTTGGCGGCCACCAGCTCGCGCAGCGAAGCGCCGCTGAGCGTGCTGCCGTCGGCGCGCTTGTACTGGCCCAGCCACACGTTCTGTATGCCCTTGGCGTTGGCCACCACGTCGCGGTGCGTGTTGTCGGAGAAGCACGAGTGCTCGTCCTCCTGGTCCTGGCTGGCCAGTGCGACTTCCAGGCGCTCGCCTGCGAGTTCACCGCGCGAGAGCGAGCCCAGGCCGACAAATATCTTGCGCACCGACTCCATGCCGCCGCGTTCGAACTTCGCGCGGTAGGACGTCGCTGTGGGTGCCCAGGCCTTGGTCAGGCTGCGCAGGTCGTCGACCAGCAATTCAGTCACCACCTGCAGGTACTGGCGGCGGCGGTCGGCATTGGGCTTTTTGCCGTCCACGAAGTCTTCAAATGACCGGTTGCCCGGGCCGGTGGTGCTCAGGTCCTGGCCCCAGAGCAAAAACTCGATGGCATGCCAGCCGGTGGCGATGTTCTCTTCGCCGTTGCGCTCGTTGAGGCTGGCCAGCTGCTTTTTGCTGATGGCGGTCTTGCGGTTGTTGATGATGCCGGCGTTGGGCGCGTCTTTCACGTAGTCGACATAGGACTCGTCCATGGGCCAGGCGTTGATGCGGCCTTCGGGGCCGTTTTTATCGTCGATGGGGCCGCCGTAAAAGCGGAAGGCCTCGGTCTGGCCGTAAAACTCGCGCGCGTCCAGCCAGGCCTTGCGCGCGGCCTTGAGGCTTTCTTCGGAAGGCACGGCGGTGAAGGACTGCACGGTTTTTTGCAGCGTGAGGGCGCCGGCCAGGGTGTCTTCATAGCTGGCCAGCACCAGCTGGGCGTAGTGCTTGGCCACGGCGGGGGCCGTCGCTGCCTGGGCGGCCGGCGCAGCCGCCGCGCTGCCGTTCGCGGCGGCTGCGGGCTGGGCCATGGCGGGCGCCGCCAGCAGGGCGAGCAGAGTGGCAAGAACAACGGGTTTCAGCACGGGTGTCATGGCGGCTCCTGGGTTTTTGAACGGCGAAACGGAATAGGAAGCCGCGATTATACAAATGAGAATCGTTATCAATAACGCAAACCTCCCGGCGATTCAGAGAAATGATGTATCGAGGTGTTGGCGGGCGTAGTCCTTCCGGCCTTGATGCGGCCTGCAGCCTCCGCTGGGGGCATCAGCGCCAATCCCGGCCTGCAGGTCACGCCCACCAAAATGACCGACATCGTCGTGTCATCCACCAAGCTGACGGTGGGATCCGCCGTGACAGTCAAGCTGAACGGCGTTGGTGATCCCAGGAACGCCGCTTGCGGCAGCAGAATCAAGATCGAGCAGGTAGGCGTGGCTGAGCAGTGGAACGGTTATCCCGGCGTTGCCAAGACCTCGGAAGAGTTCAACCACTGGCCCAAAACCCAGGTTTTCGTTTTCAAGGCGCCCGGTCAGTACCTGGTACGGCTTGGGGTGTATAGCGGCGCACCGGCGTCCTGTGGTTATCAAGGCACCGGCAGTGTGCCCGGTGACCTGACAAAAATCGAAGTGACGGAAGTTCCTGTGGCGAAGTAAGGCATTGCGCGTGCAGGTCAATGAATTGAACCTGCATGCGAAATGCTCCGACTCAGTAGTGCAAGGCAACCCCTTGATGCAACGGTCAGTCCGCAGCCCAGCGGCCCCGGGCACTCTTCAACTTTTCAGGAATCACCATGAATGCAAAACACGTGCTGGCCATTGCGGCCTTATTGATCACCTCGCAAGCCTACGCGCTGACGGCAGTTCAGAAAAATACAGGCTGCCCGCCCGACACGGAGTGCCCGTTTGGCGGCGGCAACAGCGGCGGCGGTGGCGACTATGGGCCATCAGGTTTGATGGGTTCTTTTTCCGATGGGCAGGGCGGGACCGTAGATTTTTACTCCGACGCGGGCGGCGAATGGTGGGTGGAGAATCATGCCGATGGCACCTCGCAAGTGGGTTGGGACGAGCAGGCCGGTCCGAAAATGCATAAGAAATTCCCCAAACAACCGGGCATCAAACGTCCTTCATATACCCAGGCTGAGTTGACGCCTGCCGCAAAAAAATCACTCGCTGCTGCGCAACAAAAAGCTGCAGCGGATAAGGCTGCGGCTGACAAGGCTGCCGCAGAGAAGGCGGCGGCGGAAAAGCTTGCGGCAGAAAAAGCCGCCGCGCTCAAAGCTGCCAACTACGCAGGCCCTCCCGTCAGCACTGGCCCTGTCGTCGGCGTTTCCCCTGCTGCGCGCAAAAAACCGTAAAGAACATGAGTCGGATGCGGCCGGTTTAATCGGGCGAGGGCCGGTTTTTTTTCCGGGCGGAACCTCTCTTGCGCGCTTCGTAGCGCTTCATCAGCGGCGTGACCGAAACGCCGTGCGCGACCACCGAGGCCACGATGACGGCCAGCGTGATGGACAGCAGCTGATGGGCCAGCGCGCGTTCGATGTCGTGGTTGATGGCGTAGAGCAGGTAGTACAGCGAGCCTATGCCGCGTATGCCGAACCAGCCCATGAGCCGGCGCTGCGAGCCCTTGACCGGCGTGCCGAGCAAGCCGACATAAACCGCGACGGGCCGCACCACCAGGAACAGCAGCGGGATGAACCACAACACCTCACTGCGAAAGCGCGTCGTCGCCACCAGCACGCCGACCGCCAGCACGATGGCGACTTCGGCAAAGCTTTCCAGCTGGCTGTTGAAGCGCTCCACCGCGCGCATCATGTGGGCCGGCGCCTCGGCGCCCGAGGCCTCCTGTTCCGCGGGGCTCAGCGCCTCGCCGGGATCGGGCGCCTGCACCTGCGGGCGTACATGGGGCTCGTCGATGCGGCGCAGCGCCAGCCCGGCCGCGAACACCGCGAGGAATCCGTAGGTGTGGCTCAGCAGCGCCAGGCCGTAGGTCAGCCCTATCAGTCCCAGCGCGATGAACTCGTCCGAGCCCAGCGCCTCGCGATGCCGCATGCGCAGGTAAAGAATCGCGCGGCCGACCAGCGTGCCCAGCAGCCAGCCCAACGCCAGGCCGCCGGCCACCGCCCACAGCACGTCGACGGCCCACCAGCGCCAGCCGCCTTCGCCGAGTTCGTGCAGACCCAGCAAGCCCAGGCCGAGCATGACCAGCGGGAAGGCCGTGCCGTCATTGAGCCCGCCTTCGCCCGTCAGGCCGAAGCGTAGCCGATCGCGGTCGCCGGGGTTGGCGACCTGCACGTCGGAGGCCAGCACCGGGTCCGTCGGCGCGAGGATGGCGCCCAGCAGCACGGCCGCGCCCAGCGGCAGATCCAGGGCATAGACGCCCAGCGCGGTGACAGCCGCCACCGTGAGCAGCATGGAGACCGTTGCCAGCTGCACCGGTACGCGCCAGCGGCGGTCCTTGAAGCGGAACTCAAGCTTCATGCCGCAGGTGAACAGCGAAACCAGCACGGCTACTTCCGTGAGGCGCTCCAGCAGCACGGTGTTCTTCATCGCGTCGAGCTTGAGCAGCCCCAGCCCCACCGGGCTGACGGCCACGCCCACGCCGAGGTAGAGCATGGCGGCGCTCAGCGGCAGGCGCGCGATGAAGGAGCCGCCCAGCGTCATCGCGATCAGCAGTGCGCCGGCCACAATGCAGGCCAGGGTGAAAGTGGTGGGCTCGGTCATGGGCCCAGCTTGGGGCCGGCCCGCGCTTTTGTGTATCAGCCGGCACGCCGTCCGCGTGCTGGCAAAAGCGCCACTAGCGTGCCACCGAGGCGCCGAAAAAAAGCGCCGCGGCTACCAGTCGACCAGGCTCAGCCCCACGCTCAGCACAGTGCGCTTGCGGTTGTAGTCGACCAGGCTGTCGCCGTAGCCGCTGAAGAGCTGCACGTGGTAGCGCAGGCCGGTGTAGTTGGGCGAGGAAGCGGGCGCCATCATCCAGTCAAGGCGCGCCGAGCCGCGGGCTTCCTTGCGCAGCGAATGCCGCAGCGTGATGCCCAGGGTGTTGGCCTTGTTGACCTGCCAGCTGCCCGTGACTTCGGCGCGGCCTATGTAGTTTTCGATGCCGGGGTTGTCGTCGTTGCCGGAAGACTCCTTGAGCCGGTCCCAGATGCGCCCCTGCAGGGTCAGGCCCGAGTCCTGGCCCAGTGTCTTTTCGGCCGCGCCCATCAGGTAGACGCGGTTCCAGCTGCGCGACAGCGGCAGCGACTGGCCGTTGGACTGGTGCACCAGCCCCAGGCCCGAGAGCCGGTAGGTCCAGCCGCCGGCCAGCGGGATCTGGTGCGGGTAAATGTAGAGGACCTCGGGCTCATGGTCGGTGGTGCGGAAGGGCCGCGAGATCGCACCGTTGAACAGCTGCCAGTAGCTTTGCTGCGTGTAGCCGAACCACAGCGAGTCGTGGTCGTCGTCGTCCTCGGGGCCGCTCTTGAACAAACCCTTGGCGATCTTGGTGCGCACGGAAAGCTGGATCTTGTTCTCGGTCCGCATATAGGGCTGTGCGGTCAGCGCGGTGTGGCCCAGCGAAGGCGAGGAGGGCTGCATGTTCACGCTGTCGGAGGTGGACACCGCCAGCGTGATGGGCCGGTAGCCGCGCAGCGAGAAGGTGTCGCAGTCGGTGCCGCGCTGCAGCTCCCAGAAGCGCGAGAGTTCGGAGTACTTGGTGTTCTTGCAGCCTATGGGCTTGCCGTCGGGCGCCTCGGTGTTCAGCGAAGGCAGCAGCAGCACCGGTGTGGCCGGCTGGCCGGTCGCCGGATTGGCCGGCGCCGTGGTGAGGCTGGGCGCGGGCATGTTGGCGGGTGTCTGCGCGTCCGCCCACTGCTGGAAGCAGGCCAGTTGCGCGGCGGGGTCGGCTTTCAGGGCCTGGCATGTTTGCCAGCCCAGGGGGGACCGCGCGGTGGAAGGTGTTTGCGCTTGCGCGGTACTGGTGCTCGTACTCGCGAGCGTCAGCAGGCTGGCCCAAAGCAGGGGCGCGGCGAATGCGGAGGGTTTCGGTCGCATGGGTGGCTGGGTCCGGTGGTGTTCTAAAGGTTCTTGAGCGAGCCGGGCTCAGGGCAGGCGGGTCAGCGTGAAGGGCACCTCGGGCGCGTTGTCGGGCGCGCTGCTGCTGGTGTCTTTCCAGCTGCCCTTGAAGGCCTTGCCGCAGGAGCCTTCGACCATCTCGCCGTTCCAGGTGCCGGTGATGCTGATGTTGTCGGAGGACTCGTCGAGCAGCAGCATGCCGCCCTCGAGGTCGCCGGCCAGCGCGGCCTTGGCGGCATGGCCGGCAATGGCCTTGGTGCCGGCGGCCGCGCCCAGGTCGCGGCTCACGATGCCGGCCAGGCTTTCGGCGAATTCCGCGTGCCGCTCCAGCAGCATGGTGGCGCGGTCCGGCAGGCCGGTGGGCGGGTTGTCAAAACGCACGGCCCACAGGCCGTAAAGCTGCGCGGCCTTCATGTCCGCCGCCGCGGGGCATCCGGTGTCGGTCTTGGTTTGGGCGTTAACCCCGGTAAATAGTGCGCAAGACGCTATCAATAAAAGAGCAGATCGAAAAGTGTTCGAAATCATGGACAGGCGAACGCCGGCTCGGGCGTTCAGAACGGGGCTACAGGAAAACGCTGCACAGACTCAGGCCGGGCGGCCGGGGCCGCGGCGCAGCGGTGGGAGGGAAAACCCGGGGCGGCAAGTTGCGGGGTTTAAGCAACGCGCCTGCCCTGGGGCCTGCGAACTATCTCACGAATACATCTTCTATGACGCGCAACTCAGGCAAACCCGTGAGTTGAAACCATTTGTAACTGCAATACTACCTTTGTGTTCCATTTATCCAAGAGGTGTCCACCATGAAAATCCGTCAATATGTGAGTGTGCTGATGCTGGCTTTGCTGGCCGGCCAAGCCTGGGCCCAGGGCGCCCCGCTGGTGTTCGCCGTGAACGAGGGGGTCACTTACCGTGTCAACCCGGGTGCCACCGTCGAGCGTTTTCGCGACCTTTCCGAGGACCTGGGCAAGCTGCTCAAGCGCCCGGTAAAGATACAGCCGGTAACAGACTACAAAGAGCTCGCGGCCGGCCTGGCCGAGCAGCGTTACGACATTGCCTACGTGCACCCGGCCCACCATTCCATCCGGGCCATGAGCAAAAGCGGCTACCACCTGATCGCGCTGACCAAGGGCTTTACCGAGTACCGTGCCTCCTTCATGGTGCGCGGAGATTCCCAGCTCAAGACCCTGGCCGACCTCAAGGGCCAGAAGATCGGCGCGCCCGATGAGGACTCCATCACCTCGGTGATCATGCGCGCCACCCTGCGCGACGTCGTGGGGCCGCAGCCGCTGGAAACCAACTATGTGAAGCTGCAGGAGGCCGTGCCCTTCATGGTCGAGCACGGCATGGTGGCCGCCGGCGTGACGGCCTCACGCTCGGTAGTGAAAGACTGGCAGGACAAGGGCGGCAAGGTGCTGGGCACCAGCAAGCCGGTGCCCATCAAGCACCTGATCGCCAGCAACAAAATCCCGGACGCGCAGCGCGCCCAGCTGACCGCCTACTTCGCCGGACTGGACCAGTCCGCTGACGGCAAGAAACGGCTGGAGGCACTCAACGTGCCGGGCTTCGTCGAGTTTGACGAAGCGGCTCTCGTCGGAATCGGCAAATGGCTGGGGCTCTGAAATCCTGGCGCTAGCGAGCTTCTGAAGCCGCCGCCGCGGCAATTCCCTCGGCGGATTTTTTTGCGAACTCCGCGCGCAAGGCCTTGAGCTTTTCGCGCGGATCTTCCTTCACGGTGGCCTTGTCCAGCGCCATCTCGGCGATGAAGCGACTGGGTGCGCCGGGGATCATGTCGCGGCCTTTCTTGCGTTTGCGCAGCCAGTTCACGGCCAGGGTGCGCTGGGCACGGGTGATGCCCACGTACATCAGGCGGCGCTCTTCCTGCAGGCGCAGGGCGATGTTGTCGGTGTTGCTGCCATCGTCGTCCTCGAGCTTGAAGGGCAGCAGGCCCTCGTTCACCCCGGCCAGCACCACGTGCGGCCACTCCAGGCCCTTGGCGGCATGCAGGGTGGACAGGGTCACCACGTTCTGGTCGCCTTCGCGTTCGCTGATGGTGGACAGCAGCGCAATCGTCTGCACCACCTCCAGCATGGTCTTGGTTTCGGCGGCGACGACCGCGCCCGAGGCATCGTCGATCTGCCCACCGCAGCGCTGGGCCACCCAGTCGCAGAAATCCATCACATTGGTCCAGCGCGCGGCCGCGAGCTTGTCGCTGTCCTCGCCGTCGTAGAGGTGCTTTTCGTAGTCGATTTCCTTGAGCCAGTCGTTCAGGAAAGCGCGCGCGTCTTCGGCGCCCACGGTGCGTCTGGCGCGGTACTCGAGGTCGTTGAGGTAGCGGCCGAACTCGTGCAGCGAGCCCACCGCCTTGGCCGGCAGCACCGAGCCCAGCGAGTTGCTGAACAGCGCCTCGAACAGGCTTTGTTTGGTCTGGCTCGCGAAAGTACCCAGCGCGCCCAGCGTGGTGTGGCCTATGCCGCGCTTGGGCGTGGTCACCGCGCGCATGAATGCCGGGTCGTCGTTGTTGTTGACCAAGAGCCGCATCCAGCAGCACAGGTCCTTGATCTCCGCGCGGTCGAAAAAGCTTTGCCCGCCGGAGACCTTGTAGGGAATGTTGGCGCGGCGAAAGGCTTTTTCAAAAGGCTTGGCCAGGTGGTTGGCGCGGTAGAGCACGCAAAAATCCTTCCACTCCTTGTACTGCCCGCCCTCGGCCTGCAGGCTGCCCTCGGCGCGCAGGCTCTGGATGCGCGCCACCACGCGCTCGGCCTCGTGCTCCTCGCTGTCGCAGTCCACCACGCGCACCGGCTCACCCTCGCCGAGCTCGCTGAACAGCGTCTTCGGGAAGAGCTTGGGGTTGGGGCCGATCACGTTGTTGGCCGCGCGCAGGATGGCGCTGGTCGAGCGGTAGTTCTGCTCGAGCTTGACCACCTTGAGGTTGGGGTAGTCCTGCGGCAGCTTGCGCAGGTTGTCCAGCGTGGCACCGCGCCAGCCGTAGATCGACTGGTCATCGTCGCCCACGGCCGTGAAGCGGCCGCGCGCACCGACCAGCAGCTTGAGCATCTCGTACTGCGTGGCGTTGGTGTCCTGGTATTCATCGACCAGCACATGGCCCAGGGACTGCTGCCATTTGCTGCGCACGCTTTCGTGTTCGCGCAGCAGCTTGAGCGGCAAGCCCACCAGGTCGTCAAAGTCCACGCTCTGGTAGGCGGTCAGGCGCTCCTCATAGTGCGCCATCACGCGCGCGATGGCGCGTTCCTCGTCGCCGTTGGCCTGCGCCATGGCCTCGGCCGCGTTGAGGCCCATGTTTTTCCAGAGGCTGATGGTCCATTGCCATTGCCGCGCGGTGGCCGCGTCGGTGCTGCCGCCGGCGTCTTTCAGGATGCTGGTCACGTCGTCGCTGTCGAGGATGGAGAACTGGGGCTTGAGGCCCAGCGCCTCGCCGTCCTGGCGCAGCATGCGCACGCCCAGCGCATGGAAGGTGCAGATCAGCACGCCCTTGGCGCTTTTACCGATCAATGCCTTGGCCCGCTCGCGCATCTCGGCGGCGGCCTTGTTGGTGAAGGTGATCGCGGCGACCTGCTCGGGCTTGAGCCCCGACTGGATCAGCTGGCCTATCTTGTGCGTGATCACCCGCGTCTTGCCCGAGCCGGCGCCCGCCAGCACCAGGCAAGGGCCATGCAGGTAGTTGACGGCTTCTTGCTGGGCGGGGTTCAGGCCATGGGTCATGAAAAAGAGTCGATTCCAAGGGAAAAAATGCGCGGGGCCGGCGCGTTGAGGGGTTGCCGGCGGACGGCAAATCATAGCGGCTGCCCTGCGGGGTCCGCGGCGCGGCCTGGCCAGGTGAGCACAAAGCATGCCGCGCGCAAGCCTTGAAGCGCCGGATCGCGCCATCAATGCCCGCGGGGGAATGTTTTCCTATGCAGGGTTGCTATTCAATCAATAGCATCGCGCATCGCGCACCGTGCGGCTTTAGGTGTGCCGGCTTGCCGGGGCGAAACCACCCTGCGTCAGGGACAGCGCCTGCGCCGCTTGCTGCAGCAGCAGGCGCACGGTTTTCTGGTCCGGCCCGACGTGGCGGTCTATGCGCCGCACATAGGGGCAGGTCAGTGCGGCCAGCGCGCTATGGTCGGGCCCGAAGATGGGGCAGGAAATATCGGCTACACCGAAAGATTGCAGGCTGTCGCGCTCGAAATAGCCTTGCTGCCGGATGACGCCGAGGGCGGCGGCCAATGCATCGGATTCGATGGGCACCTCGCCTTCGAGCGCGGTGTGCTGAGCCAGCATTTGCTGGGCCCGGCTGGCATCTGCGAAAGCCAGCAACACCCGGCCGGAGGCGGTATCGACCAGTCCGACATGCACGCCCACGCGTATCGTCATGCTCCAGGTGCCGGGGCCATTGACCTGCGCGGTGATCAGCACGTTGCCCTGGTCATAAACGCCCATGTGGCAGGCCTGCTCCGCCTTTTGCGCGAAAGCTTCCATGATGGGAATGGCCTGGGTCACCAGCCGGTTCAGCGGCGGGTGCATATGCGCCAGCGTGAACAGCTTCAGGCTCAGCGAATAGCGGTCGCCCGAGAGCGAGCGCAGCACATATTGCCGCGCGACCAAACGCTCCAGCATGCGGTAGATCTCGCTGGCGTTGCGGTCCATTTCCTTGACGATCTCCGCGCGCGTCAGGCCCTGCGGCTGGCGGGCCAGCAACTCCAGGATGTCCAGGCCCTTGTCAAGCGCCGGTGCGCGGTAGCGGTCTTCCGCAAGAGGCGGGGACGCGATGGCGTCGGCGCCGTCCTGGTTCTGGTCGATCGGGGGAAATGAGTATTTTGGTTTCATGGCGGCAGGGTGAGTGAAGCCGAAGCTATTGCAATTTTGATATGTAACGCAGCGCTCTTGATATGGCAGAAGGCACTCGTGAGTATTTTCGTCCTCGTTGGTCTGAATTTATTTACGTTTGCATCAAATGTTCATCAATAAATAAATTTCTGACCTAGGGAAAGTCCGAGGCTCGAAAAGACCGCCGATTTCTATGATCAAGTCCATAAGTGAATAGTTTGTTCATCAATGAATGATTTGTAACAAGAGGTTTCCCTGCTTTTAGCGTCTTGCCTCATTGAACGGTCTTGTCAGCTCAAAAAGGTCTTTGCCATGCGCCCAGGAAGGTTGAAGGAAAAAACAGTGCTGTCCAGTGCCACCGCCCAAGGCACAGGACTGGCCTGCGCACGGGTTTGCGCCGGGCAGGGGATCCGGATGAGCGCGGCGGGCATCCATCCGGCCGGCGACGAGACGCGTTTTGCCACCGGCCGGACCCTCTGAGCCACACCCAAGCGCCTGCAACCATCCATGACACCTCTTGTGGCCATCAACGATCTGTGCAAATCCTTTCCGGGGGTGCGGGCGCTGCACAACGCCCGGCTTGAGATCGTTGCCGGCGAAGTGCACGCCCTGATGGGCGAGAACGGGGCAGGCAAATCGACCCTCATGAAGGTACTGGCCGGGGTCTACCAGAAGGATTCGGGTGAGATCTGCATCGACGGCCAGCCGGTCGAGATCGCCAGCCCGCGCGCTGCCCAGGCGCTGGGCATAGGCATCATTCACCAGGAGCTCAACCTGATGGGCCACCTGAGCGTGGCGCAGAACATCTTCATCGGACGCGAGCCGCGCGGGCGGTTGGGCCTGTTCATCGACACTGAAAAAATGGCCCGCGACACGGCGGCGATCTTCGAGCGCCTGCACCTGAACCTGGAGCCGCACACGCTGGTCTGCGACCTGACGGTGGCGCGCCAGCAGATGGTCGAGATCGCCAAGGCGCTGTCCTTCGACTCACGCGTGCTGATCATGGACGAGCCCACCGCCGCGCTGAACAACGCCGAAATCGAGGACCTGTTCCGCATCATCGGCCAGCTCAAGCGCCAGGGCGTCGGCATCGTGTACATCTCGCACAAGATGGATGAGCTCAAGCGCATCTCGGACCGCGTGACGGTGATGCGCGACGGCCAGTACATCGGCACCGTGCCGACGGCCACCACCAGCATGGACACCATCATCGGCATGATGGTCGGGCGCGCCCTGCTGGAGGATGAGAGGCCTGCGCAAGCCGGCCAGGGCGGGGAGACCCTGCTGGAGGTGCGCGGCCTCAATCGCGGCCGCACCGTCAAGAACGTCAGCTTCAGCGTGCGCAGCGGCGAGATCCTGGGGTTTGCCGGCCTGATGGGCGCCGGTCGGACCGAAGTGGCGCGTGCCGTGTTCGGCGCCGACAAAAAGGATTCGGGCGAGATATGGGTCAAGGGTCGCCGGGTTGAAGTGCGCAGCCCGGCCGATGCGGTCGGGCACGGCATCGGCTATCTGTCGGAAGACCGCAAGCACTTCGGCCTGGCCACCGGCATGGACGTGCAGACCAACATCGTGATGACGAGCCTGCGGCGCTTTCTGAGCTTCGGATTCCTTCTCAAGCCCGCGGCCATACAGGGCGCGGCGGCCAAGCTGATCGCGCAACTGGGCATCAGGACACCGAGCGCGCTGCAAAGAGTGGCGCTGCTGTCGGGCGGCAACCAGCAAAAAATCGTGATCGCCAAATGGCTGGTGCGCGATTGCGACATCCTGTTTTTTGACGAGCCCACACGCGGCATCGACGTGGGCGCCAAGAGCGAAATCTACAAGCTGCTCAATGCGCTGGCGGCGCAGGGGCGCGCGATCGTGATGATCTCCTCGGAACTGCCCGAGGTGCTGCGCTTGAGCCACCGCATCGTGGTGATGTGCGAGGGCCGCGTCACCGGCGAGCTGTCGGCCCGCGATGCCACGCAGGAAAAAATCATGCAGCTAGCCACCCGGCGCGAAGCCCCGGCGGCCGCTTCCGGTGCGGTTGCCGCCGCTTTTTAAAAACCACACCGAAACGACCACACATGACCGTCTCCAAGTTGCTGCAGGGTATCAAGACTGCGGCTTTCAGTAGCAACACCCGTCAAAAGCTGTTGGCGTTTGCCAGCTTGCTGGGGTTGCTCATTTTCTTCAGCATGGCCTCGCCGAGTTTCATGCAGACCGACAACATGGTGGGCATCTTGCAGGCCACCGCGGTCAACGGCGTTCTGGCGATCGCCTGCACCTTTGTCATCATCACCTCGGGCATAGACCTGTCGGTCGGCACCTTGATGACATTTTGCGCGGTCATGGCCGGGGTGGTGCTGACCTATTGGGGCCTGCCCTTCTACCTGGGGGTGTCGGCGGCGATTTTTTTCGGCGCGCTCTCGGGCTTTATCTCGGGCGTGCTGATTGCCAAACTGAAGATTCCGCCCTTTATTGCCACGCTGGGCATGATGCTCATGCTCAAGGGCCTGTCGCTGGTCATCACCCATTCCAAGCCGATCTACTTCAACGACACGCCCGAGTTCCCGCTGATTGCCCAGGACTCGCTGATCGGCTACTTCCTGCCCGAGCTGCCCATTCCCAACGCGGTACTGATCCTGTTTGTGGTGGCGGTGGTCTCCAGCCTGATATTGAACAAGACGGTGCTGGGCACTTACACCTTCGCGCTGGGCAGCAACGAAGAGGCGGTGCGCCTGTCGGGCGTGAACGTGGACCGCTGGAAGATCATCGTCTACACCCTGAGCGGCGCGATCTGCGGCATCGCCGGCCTGCTCATCGCTTCGCGCCTCAATTCCGCGCAGCCGGCGCTGGGCCAGGGCTATGAGCTGGATGCGATTGCCGCCGTCGTGATCGGCGGCACCTCGCTTAGTGGCGGGGCCGGCACCATCCTGGGCACCATCATCGGCGCTTTCATCATGAGCGTGCTGACCAACGGGCTTCGCATCATGTCGGTGGCCCAGGAATGGCAGACCGTGGTGACCGGCCTGATCATCATCGCGGCGGTGTACGCCGACATCCTGCGAAAGCGCAAGTCCTAGCAAGGAGAACCCCAAACCCCGCCCCTGCCCACGTTTGATTTGGATATTCATTGCAACACCTCATAACGATACGGAGACAAACATGATTTTGAAACGCACATTCCTGAGCCTCGCGCTGGGCCTCGGCCTGGCCTCCACCCTGAGCACCACGGCGCTGGCCGCCGACGAGATCTACATCCCGATGGTCTCCAAGGGTTTTCAGCACCAGTTCTGGCAGGCCGTCAAAGCCGGCGCGGAGCAGGCCGGCAAGGACTACAAGGTCAAGGTGACCTTCGAGGGCCCCGAGAGCGAGAGCATGGTGGACAAGCAGATCGACATGTTCGCAGCGGCGCTGGCCAAAAAGCCTTCGGCCATCGGCTTTGCCGCGCTGGACAGCAAGGCGTCCATCCCGCTGCTGAAAAAAGCCCAGGCCGCCAAGATTCCGGTCATCGCCTTTGACTCGGGCGTGGACAGCGACATCCCGGTGACCACGACCACCACCAACAACGTGGCCGCCGCTGCCCTGGCCGCCGACAAGATGGCCGAGCTGATCGGCAAGAGCGGCGACGTGGCCCTGGTGGTGCACGACCAGACCAGCCGGACCGGCATTGACCGCACCGAAGGCTTTGTCAACCGCATCAAGTCGACCTACCCGAACATCAAGATCGTGAGCGTGCAGTACGGCGGCGGCGACCAGCTCAAATCCACTGAGATCACCAAGTCCATCCTGCAGGCCAACCCCAACCTCAAGGGAATTTTCGGCGCGAATGAAGGCTCGGCCATAGGCGCGCTGAACGGCGCCAGGGAGATGAAGCGCAAGGTGGTGATCATCGGCTACGACTCCGGCAAGCAGCAAAAAGCCGCCATCCTCGACGGCTCCATGGCCGGCGCCATCACCCAGAACCCGGTCGGCATCGGCTACAAGACCGTGGAAGCGGCGGTCAAGGCCCTCAAGGGCGAGAAGCTGCCCAAAGTCATAGACACCGGCTTTTACTACTACGACAAGTCAACCATCAACGATCCCAAGATCGCGGCGGTCCTGTACGACTGATGGCTGGCGCGGCCCCAAGACCGCGCCATGCACTGAAGTGTGGGCCGCAAGTGGGTCGCACTTCTTTCAACAGGCAAACAGACGAACACGCAAACAGGCAAACAGGCAAACAGGCACTTTCTCTATGAGCGTTATCCAATCCATGCGTGTCATCGACGTGCGTTTTCCCACGTCGCGGCATCTCGACGGCTCGGATGCGATGAATCCTGACCCGGACTATTCGGCCGCCTATGTAGTGCTCGAGACCGGCAAGCCGGGGCTCGAAGGCCATGGCTTGACCTTCACCATAGGCCGGGGCAATGAGATCTGCTGCGCCGCTATCGAAGCCCTGCGCCACCTGGTGGTCGGCCTGGACATGGACTGGGTGACCGAGGACATGGGCCGCTTCTGGCGCCACATCACCTCGGACAGCCAGCTGCGCTGGATAGGCCCCGACAAGGGCGCCATCCACCTGGCGACGGCCGCCGTGGTCAATGCCGTGTGGGACCTGTGGGCCAAACAGGAGGGCCTGCCCGTGTGGAAGCTGGTGGCCCGCATGAGCCCTGAAGAGATCGTCCGCCTGATCGACTTTCGCTACATCACCGACTGCATCACGCCAGCCGAAGCGCTGGCGCTCTTGAAGCGGCAAGCCGCCGGCAAGGACGAGCGGCTGCGGACGCTGGAGCGCGAAGGCTACGCCTGCTACACCACCTCCGCCGGCTGGCTGGGTTACGACGACGAGAAGCTCAGGCGCCTGGCCCAGGAGGCGGTGGATGCGGGCTTCTCGCATATCAAGCTCAAGGTGGGCCGCGACCTGCAGGACGACATCCGGCGGCTGCGTGTCGCCCGCGAGGTGCTCGGCCCCGATCGCGCGCTGATGATCGATGCGAACCAGGTATGGGACGTGGACCAGGCGATTGAGTGGCTGGGCCATCTGGGCTTTGCCAAGCCCTGGTTCATCGAGGAGCCGACCTGCCCCGACGACGTCGAGGGCCACCGCCGCATCCGCGAGGCGGTGAAGGGCGACATGCAGGTCGCCACCGGCGAGATGTGCCAGAACCGTGTCATGTTCAAGCAGCTCATCATGCGCGGCGCGATTGACGTGGTGCAGATCGACGCCTGCCGGCTGGGCGGGGTCAACGAGGTGCTGGCCGTGATGTTGATGGCCGCCAAATACGGGCTCAAGGTGTGCCCGCATGCCGGCGGCGTCGGCCTGTGCGAATACGTGCAGCACCTGTCGATGATCGACTACCTCTGCATAGCCGGCACCAAGGAAGGCCGGGTCATCGAATACGTGGACCACCTGCACGAGCATTTTGTGGACCCCTGCGTGATTCGCAACGCCGCCTACATGCCGCCGCAGCGGCCTGGCTATTCGATCGAAATGAAGCCCGAATCGCTGGCTCGCTACGCCTTCAGGGGCTGATGCCCTCCGCCCCTTTATTGCCCCCTTTATTAATTGACCAACCCCCAAGCAACACCCAGGACCGGAGCCCCTTGATGAATTTGCACCTTCAAAACAAGATCGTCATCGTCACCGGCGGCGGTGCCGGAATCGGCGGGGCCATCAGCCTGCAGCTGGCACGGGAGGGGGCCGTGCCGGTGATCTTCGGCCGCAGCCCTCTGCTGCCGGAGTTTTCCGCGGCCCTGCGTGAGATCGGCGTCCGACACGGATTTTTCCAGTTGAACCTTGAGGACGAAGCGGCCTGCCGCGCCGCGGTGCAGGGCACCGTGGCCGAATTCGGCGGCATTGATGCGCTGGTCAACAACGCCGGCGTCAACGACAGCGTCGGCCTGGAGGCGGGCCGTGAGGCCTTCGTGCGCTCGCTGGAATCCAACCTGACGCACTGCTACCTGATGGCCCATCTGTGCCTGGACCAGCTCAAGGCCAGGCGCGGCGCCATTGTCAATATTTCCTCCAAGACGGCGCTCACCGGCCAGGGCAATACCAGCGGCTACGTCGCGGCCAAGGCGGCGCAGCTGGGCTTGACACGTGAATGGGCGGCCGCGCTGGCGCCGCATGGCGTGCGAGTCAATGCGGTGCTGCCGGCCGAAGTCATGACGCCGCTCTATGAAAAGTGGCTCAAGACCTTTGACGACCCGGCGGCGGCGCTCGCCGACATCACGGCCCGCATTCCCCTGGGCCGGCGCATGACGACCGACCGCGAAATTGCCGACACGGTGGTGTTCCTGCTGTCCGACCGCGCTTCACATACCACCGGCCAGTGGATCCATCCCGATGGCGGCTATGTGCACCTGGACCGGGCCTTGCCTGCCCGCTGATCGCGATGAACCGACACCCTTACCCATACCAACAAGGCGCAAACGCCATGTGCGGCTGCCGGCTACCGGGCTTGAAAAAGCACGATGAGCCTGCGGCCAGATTTTCCCCGCCCGAACCGGGTTCGCTTTGGGCAGCCATGCCGGCGAATGGGCATATCCGGACTTCTTCAACCGACTCAATCCAACCATAGAAAAGAGACAAACCATGAAAGCTGCTTTACGTACTATCTCCCTGGGTGTTGCCTGCGCGGCCGTGCTGGCGCCACAGATGGCTTCGGCCCAGTCCTCCGTCACCCTGTACGGGCGTGTCGTATCGGGCCTGGCCTATATCGACAAGGTGTATGACCCGGTGGCCAACGCCAGCTTCTCCAAAACCATGGTGGCCAGCAACCAGTGGGGCACCAGCATGTGGGGCATGAAGGGCAAGGAAGACCTGGGCGGCGGCCTGGCGGCCAACTTCCTTGTCGAAAGCGGTTTTGAACTGAAAAACGGCTCGACCGGCGGGGCACTGTTCAACCGCCGCGCCTATGTCGGCCTGTCCAATGACAGCTGGGGCAGCTTCCGCTTCGGCAAGAACCTGTTCATCAGCAATGATGTGTGGGACCTGGACCCGACCGGCCAGCAGTGGGTGGGTAGCGCCACCCTGGTCAGGGGCCGCAACTGGCCCGGCGCGAACAATGTGGTCGAGTATTCGACGCCGAATATGGGCGGCTTTAACGCCACCGCGCAGATCTCGCTCGGTGAGCAGGCGGGCAACAGCAAGGCCAACCGCGGCGAAGGCTTTTCGCTGACCTACGCGAACCAGGACCTGATGCTGCGCGCCATCTATTCCCAGCGCCATAATGCTGCCGGCACCTTCACGGATGTTTTCAACACCTCCAAGGAAACCATCATCGGCGGTACGTACAAGTTCGGCCCGGCCAAGCTGTATGCCGCCTACGACTACATCACCGCACCCGAGGCGGCCCTCACCGCCGCGTCCAAGCTCAAGCATGCCTGGGTCGGCGTTCGCTACGACCTGACGCCGGCGATGACGCTGATCGGTTCGGTCTTCCGTGTCACATCCGACCGCGTGGCCGGCAAGGCCACCCTGGGCATGGTGGGGGTGGATTACAGCATGTCCAAGCGCACGCTGCTGTACGCGTCGTTCGGCAATGTCAGCAATTCCAGTGGCGCCAACTTCGGGGTGGACGGGGTCTCGGGCAATCCGGCGGTCAACCAGTCGCAGAGAACCATTTACGCGGGTATTGCGCATAGTTTTTAAAGAAACCGGCCAGGTCGCCGGGCGCGCTTAGGCGGCGTCCGGCGGCCCAGCGCCTTTCTGGGTTCAATACATGGCCACTTGCGCAGGCGCCACCTGCGCAAGTGGCTATTTTTATGCTCCGCGTTTCCTCCTTCGGCTGCCGGGATGCGAGTGTGCAGTCCTTATCCGCAGTCCGCGCAGCCCTGGGCGACAATCAGCGCCGTGCTCAGCATTCTTTTTGTCACCTTCCCCTTTTTCGCCCTGGTGCTGTGCGGCTATCTTGCCGCGCGCCGCGGCCTGCTTCCGCAACTGGCCATCCCCGGCCTCAACACCTTTGTGCTGTATTTCGCGCTGCCCTGCATGCTCTACCGCTTCGGCGCCGGCACGCCGGTGGCGCAGCTGCTGGACGCCAGCCTGGTGGCCGTCTACCTGCTGTGCGCGCTGCTGATCGTGGCTTTCACCGTGATGTTCACGCGCAAGGGCCGCATCGCCTGGAACGACGCGTCTTTCGGCGCGCTGGTCGCGGCCTTTCCCAATACCGGCTTCATGGGCGTGCCGCTGCTGGTGGCGCTGCTGGGCGCGCAGGCCGCCGGCCCGGCCATCGTCACCATCCTGGTTGACCTGCTGGTCACGAGTTCGCTGTGCATCGCGCTGTCGCGGCTGGACTCGGCCGACATTCACGGCGCCGAGGTCGCCGCGAAGAACGCGCTCAAGGGCGTGGCGCTCAACCCCATGCCCTGGGCCATCGTGCTGGGCGCGCTGTCCTCCGGCCTGGGCCTGGCCCTGCCCGGGCCGGTGATGCAGACCGTGGGCCTGCTGGCCGACGCGGCCTCGCCGGTGGCGCTGTTCACCATAGGCGCGGTGCTGGCGCGCTCGCAGATGAACAGCACGCAGGCCACGCCGCTCAGGGACTATGTGCCGGTGGCGCTCATCAAGCTGGTGGTCCATCCGGTGCTTGTCGGCCTGGTGGGGCTGGGCGCCATCGCGCTGGGCGTGCCGCTGCAGCGTTTTGCGCTCACCGTGATCGTGCTGGTGGCGGCCCTGCCCAGCGCCAGCAATGTCGCGCTGCTGGCCGAGCGCTTCGGCGCCGACAACGGCCGCATCGCGCGCATCATCCTGCTGTCCACGGTGCTGGCCTTCTTCAGCTTTTCGGCGGCCGTGGCCTTGCTGACCTGAGGCCGCGCGCCGTTTCCCGGCGCTGTTACAAAAAAGCCGAAAAAAGACGGCGCCATGTTGTCGATTTGCCCGCCGGCCGCTCGTCGTACCGGTAGAGCGGCATTTTTGCCGGGGCTGTCCCGGCAAGCGCTCCCAACGCCAACCTTCAAGGAGTCCGATATGAAATTCATGGTCCTCGTCAAAGCCGACAAACACAGCGAAGCCGGCGAAATGCCCAGTGAACAATTGCTGGCCGACATGGGCAGGTTCAACGAATCGCTGGTCAAGGCCGGCGTGATGCTCGCGGGCGAAGGGCTGCACCCCAGCGCCAAAGGTTCGCGCGTCAAGTTTTCCGGCGGCAAGCGCACCGTGGTCGATGGGCCTTTCCCCGAAACCAAGGAACTGGTGGCCGGTTTCTGGATGCTGCAGGTCTCGTCGAAAGAAGAAGCGATTGAATGGGTCAAGCGCGCCCCCTTTCCGCCTGAGAGCGAAGCAGAGATCGAAATCCGCCAGGTGTTTTCGGCCGAGGACTTCGGCGCCGAGTTCACACCAGAACTGCGTGAGGCAGAGGAACGCCTGCGCCGGCAGGTCGAGGCGCAGCGCTGAAACGCGCGCGTCTTGCGTTTGAGGTAAAAACCGGGGATCGCGGCGTCAGCCGCTACTCCGAGGAGATACCACGCATGCAATTCATGATCCTGCGCAAAGCCGATGCCGCGACCGAGGCCGGCGAAATGCCCAGCCCCGCGCTGCTGGCCGCCATGGGCGCCTACAACGAGGAACTGGCCAAAGCCGGCATGCTGTTAGGAGGCGAAGGCCTGCAGCCCAGTTCCAAGGGCGCGCGCATACGCTTTTCCGGCGGCAAGCCCACGGTGATCGACGGCCCCTTCACCGAATCCAAGGAACTGATCGCCGGCTTCACTATGGTCGAAGCCGCCTCGCGCGAGGAAGTCATTGAATGGCTCAAACGCTGGCCGCAGGAAGACGCCGACGGCAACACTTCGCTGGAAATCCGCGAGGGCGGCTGCCCCGGCGGGTTGCGCGGGGTGCCCGGGGAAGGCGCACCGGCCTTGCCCGAAGGCTTTCGCCGCTTCATGATCTTGCTCAAGGCCAATGACAGGGCTGAGACCGGCGCCGTGCCCGACAGCCAGTGGCTGGGGCGCATGGCCCAACACAACGACGATGCCGTCAAGGCCGGCGTGCTGCTGATGGGCGACGGCCTCAAACCCAGCGCGAGCGCCTCCCGCATGAAGTTCACCCGGGGCAAACCAAGCATCATGGACGGGCCTTTTGCCGAAGCCAAGGAATTGCTGGCCGGCTTCTGGATCATCCAGGCGCGTTCGCTGCAGGCCGCGGTTGACTGGGCCCTGGGCTACCCGTTTCCGTTTAGCGACACCGAAGAGGTCGAGGTGGAAATCAGGCTGCTGTATGAGGCCGCCGATTTCACCCTGGTCTGAGGTCTGAGGTCTGGGGGCGGGCCAAAAATTTTGAAATATTTTTGGCCGGGCATGTCGATTTCGCGTTTTCCGTTCGTCGTGCCGGTAGAGCAGACGTTTTCTGAAGGGCCGTACAGCGTGCAGGCCCGATGAATCCGGCGCTCGCCCCTTCCTCAAAAAGTAAGCGAACACCAACTCAGGAGATTGATATGTTCAAGACCGTCGCCCTCATTGCCGCCGTTGCCATTGTTCTTTTCATCGTGACCGTGCTGGTACTGGCCTCCGGCAAGCCCGACACCTTCCGCGTCCAGCGCCAGGCCAGCATCCAGGCGCCGCCCGAAAAAATCTTCCCGCTGATCAACGACTACAAAAACTGGGGCGCCTGGTCGCCCTGGGAGAAGAAAGACCCGGCCATGAAGCGCAGCTTCAGCGGCCCGGCGGCCGGCAAGGGCGCGGCCTACGCCTGGGACAGCAAGGAGGTCGGTGTGGGCGACATGCTGATCACCGAGTCCCAGCCGTCCTCCCTCGTCAAGATAGACCTCAACTTCAGCAAGCCCTTCGAAGCCCACAACAAGGTGGTGTTCAGCATCCAGCCGCAGGCCGGCGGCAGCAGCACCGTGAGCTGGGAGATGGCCGGTCCCGCACCCCTGCTGTCCAAGGTCATGCAGGTGTTCTTCAGCATGGACAAGATGGTGGGCAAGGACTTTGAAGCCGGCCTGGCCACCATGAAAGCCGCCGCGGAAAAGCAGGGCTGACCCACCTATCCCATACCCAAGGAGTATTCAAATGCGATTCATGATGCTGATGATCCCCAAAGGCTACGAAAGCGCCGCCGCCGGCACTCTGCCCAGCGCCGACGCCGTGGCCGCGATGATGAAATACAACGAGGAGCTGCAAAAAGCCGGCGTGCTGCTTTCGCTCGAAGGCCTGCACCCGCCCTCCATGGGCGCGCGCGTGAGCTTTCCCGGAGGCAAGCCGCACGTGGTCGACGGCCCCTTTGCCGAAGCGCGCGAGGTACTGGGCGGCTTCTGGATGATCAATGTGGCTTCGCGTGCCGAAGCCATCGAGTGGGCCTCGCGTTGCCCAGGCGGTGAAAACGAGGTCATCGAAGTGCGCCAGGTGCAGGAGATGAGCGACTTTCCGCCCGACGTGCAGGAAGCCGCAGCAGGTTTTACCGAGATGCAGCAGGCCCCGAGCGGAAAAAACAAGGGCAAGGGCGGCTGAGGCCCCATGGCGTCCCATGAAACCCACCGCGCCATCGACGCCGTCTGGCGCATCGAGTCGGCCAAGGTCATCGCCAAGGTCGCACGCATGGTGCAGGAGGTGGGCTTGGCAGAAGAGATCGCGCAGGATGCGCTGGTCACGGCGCTCGAGCGCTGGCCCAAGACAGGCGTGCCGGACAACCCGGGCGCCTGGCTCATGGCCGTCGCCAAGCACCGCGCCATCGACTACCTGCGGCGGCGCAAGCTGCTCGCGCTCAAGCATGAAGAGCTGGGCCGCGAACTCGAGATGGAGCAGGACATGGCTTTTGCCGATGTAGACGAGCCCGGCTCCGGTGACGACGGTGCGGACGACTATGGCGACGACTTGCTGCGCCTGATCTTCACAGCCTGCCACCCGGTGCTGTCCACCGAGGCGCGCATTGCGCTCACGCTGCGGCTGCTGGGCGGTCTCACCACCGACGAGATCGCGCGCGCCTTCCTGGTGCCCGAACCCACGGTGGCCCAGCGCATCGTGCGCGCCAAGCGCACCCTGGCCGAAGCGCGTGTGCCTTTTGAGGTGCCCGGCCCCGAAGAGCGCAACGCGCGGCTGGCCTCGGTGCTGGAGGTCATCTACCTGATCTTCAACGAGGGCTATTCGGCCACCTCGGGCGGCGACTGGATGCGGCCCGCGCTGTGCGACCAGGCCTTGCGGCTGGGGCGCGTTCTGGCCGAGCTGGCCACGCAGGAGCCTGAAGTCCACGGCCTGGTTGCGCTCATGGAAATCCAGGCCTCGCGCGCCAGTGCGCGGACTGGGCCTTCAGGCGAGCCCATCTTGTTGCTGGACCAGAACCGCGCGAAGTGGGACCACATCCTGATACGCCGCGGCCTGGCCGCCCTGGCGCGCGCCGAGGCGCAGGGCGGCGCGCTGGGGCCGTATGCGCTGCAGGCCGCCATCGCCGCCTGCCATGCGCGCGCGCCTACCGGTGCCGACACCGACTGGCAACGCATCGCCGCGCTGTATGACGCGCTGGCGCAGCTCGCGCCCTCGCCGGTGGTGGAACTGAACCGCGCCGTGGCGCTGGCCATGGCCTTCGGCCCGGCCACAGGGCTGGAGGTGGCCGATGCGCTGCTGGCCGAGCCCTTGATGAAAAACTACCACCTGCTGCCCAGCGTGCGCGGCGATTTTTTGTTCAAACTCGGCCGCTTCGATGAAGCCCATGCCGAGTTTGAGCGCGCCGCCTCGCTGACGCGCAACCTGCGTGAACGCGAGTTGCTGCTGGCGCGCGCCGCGGCCTGCGAGCCCGACGCCAGGCCGCGCCTGTCCTGAAACGCTTCAGCCCGCGGGCTTGCGCCCGCCCAGCATGCAGGTAATCGCCGTCAGTTGCAGCAGCACCGTCGCGCCGAAATAAAGGCCTGTGCCCGCGCCCAGGTGGACTGGGCTTCCGTTGGCCGTCACCAGTAGCAAGGCAAAGGTCGCCGGCGCCAGCGCCCACAGGCCCTGCGAGATTGCGACGATCAGCGCCACCACGCGCGGAACGTCTTCCTTGACGAACTCCACCTGCGCCACCAGCGGCGGCAGCGAGGTGGCGTTGCCAATGCCGACGCCGAACAGCACCACGCCTGCCAGGATCAGCGCCGTTTGCTGCTCCGCCGCGCAAGCCAGCAACAGCGAGCCGACGATCTGCACCGCGTAGCTCACGCTGGCCACCAGCCGGCGGTCGGCATCCGGCGGCATGCATTTGCCGACCACGGTGCGCCCGCCTATGGCGCAGGCGGTGGCCAGCGCCATCGCCAGGCCCGCGCCCCGGGTGCCCAGGGCGAAGACCAGCAGCGAATACAGATGTGTGATCAGGCCGGCCTGCGCGAACAGGCTCAGCGCCATGGCCGCGGCCAGCGTGCGAAAGCCGCGGTCGCGCCACAGCAGCCGGCCCGGCAGCGGCCTGGCACGCGCGGACGTGAGGCTGGGCGAGGGCGCGCCCGGCGCATCGCCGTCGGGCCGCTGGCCCAGGCGCTCGGGCGTTTGCGCCACCACAAAAAAACTGAGGCCCAGCACCACGGCCAGCATGGCAGCGCCCACCAGCACGCTGGCGGCGGTAAAACCCATCGCTGCGATCAAGGCGCCCCACAGCGGCGAAAAAATCACGCCGCCCAGGCTGGCGCCGTTATAGGCCTTGGCCAGCGCCATGGGCCGGCCGCGCGCAAACCACGGCGAGATGATGGCGTTGATGCCTGCCGCGCCCATGGTGACCCAGCCGCCGCCGGTCAGCATCGCCGCCATAAACAACTGCCAGGGCTGCGCTGCCAGCGCCCAACCCGTCAGGCCCAGCGCCAGCGCGGTGGCGCCAGCGGCCGTGGTGGCGGCCACGCCGAGGCGGGCATGTATGCGCGGCAGGCAGGCCACCACGCCCGCGCCGAACAAAAAATGAAAGGTCACCGCGCTGGATACCAGCGGCAAGGCCCAGCCGGTGCGCGCCAGCACCGCATGCAGAAAAATCGCCGGACTGTAAAAACCAATGCCCCAGCCGAAGATGGCGAGTACAAAGGCGGCGCGCACCACCGTCGCGCCAAAAAAGGCGCGCGGTGCCGGTGGCTGCAGCGTGGGGGTGAGGGGCAATTCCATGGGTTTCTCCTGGTAGGGCATGGCTTCCATGGTGCGGTGAAGAGGGGCCGCAATGCTTCGCCCTGGAGCGAAGCATGGGCACCCTGATGCTGCTAAGGTGGGGGCTAAAGAGACCTCATTTATGAACACCAACCAGATCGCCCATATCGCCTCATTGGTCGGCGAACCGGCCCGCACCGCCATGCTGATGGAACTGCTGGACGGCCGTTCGCTCACCGCCCATGAACTGGCCGGCGCCGGCAATGTCTCGCCGCAAACCGCCAGCCGCCACCTCGCGCTGCTGGTCGAAGGCGGCCTGCTGCGTGTGGAGCAGCACGGCCGGCACCGCTACCACCGGCTGGCCTCGCCCGAGGTGGCCCGGGTGCTCGAAGGCATCACCCAGCTCGCGGCGCAGAACGCGCCTGCCGTGCGCCGCGCGGTTGTGCCCGGCCCCAAGGATGCCGCCATGCGCATGGCGCGCAGCTGCTACGACCACATCGCCGGACGGCTGGGCGTGGCCATTGCCCAGCACCTGGTGGAAGATGGCGCGGTTGTTTTCGAGGGCGAGGCCGGCCATGTGACCGACAAGGCCGGCGCCGTGCTGGCGCGCCTGGGCATTGACCTGTCAGCTTCGCCGGCCGGCAGCAATACCCGGCGGCCTTACTGCCGGCCCTGCCTGGACTGGAGCGAACGCCGCTTTCATGTCGCCGGGCAGCTGGGCACGCTGATCTGCGTGCACTGCCTGGACAGCGGCTGGCTCTTGCGCCGCCAGGGCATGCGCGCGCTGGAGATCACACCCAGGGGTGTGATGGCGCTGCGCGGCTGGATGGGGCAGGAAAGCTGGCGGCAAGTCACCGAAGGGGATGCGTTTCCTGCGCGGCAGGAGCGGCGGCCTATGGCCGCCTGAATTCGTCACCTGTGCGAATCCGTGCGCTTCGCTAGCACCATCAGAACTATCATTCACCCATGATCGCCGCCATTCTTGTCGCTCTCGTCGGATTTTTTGCAGGCGGCTGCCTTGGTGTAGTGCTTGGGTTCTCCGCAGCGTCGCACAAGGATGTCTTGCAAGGCGTCCGTCCAACAACGAAGAATCGGCTGATCCTCTTTCTGGCGCGCCCTACGCGCGAAATGAAGCTTTTGGAAGTAATTGTCTTCCTGCTCCTCATGCTTGTGTGGCTGGCTGTCTTCTTTGGCCTCGTTGCCGCACCCGCCATTGCCTCCACGCGTCTCTCGGGTGATAGTCCACCGCTCATCCTCCTGGCCTATGGCTGCGCCGCAGTCGCCTGGTGGGTCGGCCAGAAGTTTGGAGCTCACGCGTGGAGCACCATGTCGTGAAGATGCCGCTTAAATCTTCAGCCAACCGAACGTTCCCCGGCAAGCGGGGCCATGCCTCCCGCCTCAAACCTTAGACTGCTATGGCCGCCACTGATATTTCCGCCGAAGGCTCAAAAGAGAGCCGCGCAACCATCAAGCAGTTTCACGTCTTGCTGAATGGGTCGGACCTCATTCCGGAGCAAGCGTTTCGCAGGAACAGCGGCACCTACCCGCTGGTTTGCTATGTGAATAACATCATGGGTCTATTCCTGAGCAAGAACTATGATCCCATACCGGTGTTTGTGGCTAGAGCCACCGAACACATGGTTGATTTCCCGGCCAACGCCGCTTCAAGTGCGTACTACGCCTTGGTGACCCTGTATTTGTCTCAGGTCGTCTATCACCTCCAGTGCTTTGTTTCTAGCATTGAGCGTTGGGACGATCGAATCCCAAAACATATCCTGGACGCTGGCCCCCAAGTGGCTCAGGTGAAGCATGGCTAGTCAGGACACGAAGTCACGGTCTGACAAGTCGGCTGAGACCGGCACGCCCCCAAGGAGTCGCGAGGAACTCGTGCGTCGCTATGAAAGTGGTGAGCGCCTGTTCCCCGAAACTGATCTCAGCGAAACGGATCTCTCCGGCATCAAGCTTGACGGTGCTTCCTTCGATCGCTTTTCCTGGTTCTTTAGTAGCAACTTCGAAGGCGCAAGCCTGCAGGGAACCAGCTTCCGCGAGTGCAACGTCAAGTGCGCCAACTTCCGAAACGCCAACCTTGCTGACGCCTCGTTCGAACTTGCCGCGATCGAATCAATAGACCTTGAGGGAGCGAATACGGATGGGACGAAGTTCGTCGGAGCAAGCTTCTACGGTTACACCGTGGAAGATGACAAGGATTTCCCACCGTCGCGCCGCGATGCGGCCTAAGCTTTCGATCAACCGCACGCCGAGTCATGCCTAGGGTACAGCTTATCGAACACGCTCTATCGCTTCGTGTCCCAGTTCGATGAGCGGGAAGACGAATACTTGGGAACGTTCCTCGTCTGGCCCATCCAGGGCTCAGCCTGCTGGCGTGTCTCAACACCATAGGTTGTCACACCGCCGGCATTGTTATATGCGGCTACGTAAAACAACGGCCGGATTGGCGAAAACCAATGTGATGGTCTGTTGCGCCAGATAGCAGCAGGCGCGTCAATACGGCAATTACCAAGGCGCTTCGGCCGCAATCGGACTAGGATGATTGAACCTGCCAAGTTCATGAAAGCCGAGACACTCAAATCTCGAACCCAGTCTGATGACTCATGCCTAATGATGCAAACAATGGTTTGCAAAAACGATTCGTCGTATCGGTTTTCGGAGTGCTTTGTTCTGCACTTCCACAGGGCAAGGCCTGGGCGGTGTGCAATGGCGGTGTCACCGTCACTTCAACCCTGGTGGTGAGCGCCAGCTGTGCGGGCGGCAATGTCAAGCCCCTGACGCTGGATACGGGCGCCAATGTCACCATCAACGCGGGTGTGACGGTGTCAAACGATGCGCCCAGTAACAGGAACGGCGATCCCGTGTCTGTCCTGTCATCGTCGACCTCTTCGTCGCTGACCAACAACGGAACCATTTCCACCGCCTCGCAATTCGGTGTCACCGTCAACGGCACATTGACTACGCTGATCAACACCGGACGGATTTCATCGGGCGTGCGGCGCGGCGTTGTCCTCAATGGCGGCACGATCACCACCTTGACCAATACCGGGTCCATCATTGGCCCGTTTTCCGCCATCACCAACAACGCGGGTGTGCTCAATACGCTCAACAATCTGCAAGGCGCCGGCAATGCCAATGGCGCCCTCACTTACACCGGGGCTCTGCCCGTGGACTACCGGATCATCATCAACAGCCCGTCCACTTATGGAAAGCTCACCGCTTCCGCGGTAACCGGCAGCATGACCTTCGGCATCTACGGCACTTCCACGGTCGCCGTCGGCACCTACGCAGGCGTGCTTAACGGCCTGACGGCGGGCAACCTGACCGGTGGGACCTCGGGCACTTATGGCGGCTTGAACTGGCAGCTGGGCCTGGCATCGGGCAGCACCACGATCTGGGACCTGGTGTTTTCCATCGCCAGCGTGAACATGACTACCGGCAGCATCTACAGCCTGAGTGATGTGGGTGTCACAGCCAACCCGGTCTTTGCGGGTGGAACACTGGCGCTGCTGTCCGGTGACAACTCGAGCCGGGCATTTACGCTCAACGCCGGGGGCGGCACCATCACTGCGCCCACCAGTGGCTCGGCCCAGCTTTCGGGCGCGTTTTCCGGGGTAGGTGGTTTGACCGTCAATGGCACTGGCGCTTTGCTGCTGACCGGCAACAACAGCTATTCAGGGGGCACCACCATTAACTCGGGCACCTTGGTGATCGGCGGCGCTTCCCCACTCGGAACGGGTCCCGTCTTTGTCGGTTCAGGCAGCACCTTGATGGGCACGGGTACCGTCCGCGGCCCGGTGACGGTGGCGGGCACTTTGAAGCCGGGCAATTCGCCGGGGTATCTTGCAGTGAACTCGACCGTGACGATGGCCGGCGGCAGCACCTACCAGCAGGACATTGCAGGAACGGTGCAGGCCAGCGCGGCAAGCCCTGCGGGGGCGACCGGCTACTACTCCTTCCTGAGCGTCACCGGCGGCCAGTTTGTGATCCAGCCAAACGCAACCCTGACGCCGCGTTTGTCGGGCCTGTTCACACCGGCCGAATCCGGCTTCGGCAGCAGGCCTTATGTCCCGGTGCTGGGCGACAGATTTCGCATCGTGAGTGCCGATGGAGGGATCTCTGGCCGGTTCTCCGTGCTGACACAACCCGCGGAACTTTCGGCGGACACGCAGTTCGTTCAGCTCTACAACGTCGGGGGGAGCAACAGCCTGGACCTCGCGGTGATCCCGCGGTCTTATACGGCAACGCTCAGCGCGCAAAATGCCAATGCCCGGTCCGCCGCAAGTGCTCTCGACAGGATCGTGCTGGCGAACCAGGCAGGCTCGACCAGCAGCGCGCAGGGCCAATTGCTGTCTGCCGCGTCAGTGCAAACTGCCGCAAGCCTTCCGGCTTTTACTCGCGGACTCGCAGGTGAAGTTCATGGTGCGAGTCTTGCGGCTTTGCCCCAGGCCGCGCTGCGCGCCCAGCAGGCAGTCATGTCGCATCTGGATGGAACGGCTTCTTCGCCTGTGGCCGGTGCATTCAGTGCCTCCCGCTCCCCGGGGGTGTTGGTTGCCAGTGCGGGGTCGGATGTTCACATCGGCGCCCTGGATGGCGCCAGCAATGGCACCGCGACCCGTGGCCCGGCATGGGGCGATGTCACCTACCAGCGTGGCAAGCGCCGAGGCGACCAGAACGCGAGCGGCTTCTCAAATGATCTGTACCAGCTGGTGGCAGGCATTGATGCCTATGCGGAACACGGCGCCAAGGCCGGAGGCGGGATCACGCTGTCCAACACGCATGTCACGGCCGATCAGGGAACAGGCGATATTCAGCAAGGATCGGTCTTCCTGTACGGCAAGCTGGCAGTGGATGGATGGGTGCTCGACGGCATGGCAAGTTTGGGCCTGAGCTCAACGAACAATTCGCGCAGCGATCCCACGGGCAACACCGCTGGCCTGGAGGCCAAAAACATACGGAGCAACCATGCCTTGCTCAGCGCAGGCTTGAGCCGCCCCGCGGATCTGGAGTCTGCCCGCATCACGCCCTACGCACGTTTGACCTGGCAACAGGTCAGGCAATCCTCGTTTGCGGAAGGCTCGTCGGCGGCTGCACTGAGCGTGGACAGCTTTAGTGGCAGAGCCGTGCGCGGAGTGATTGGGCTGACGCTGGGCTCCAGGAGCACGAATCCCTTGAAAGAGGTCAACACCTATCTTGTCAACGTCGCAGCCGGTGCGGACTCGTCGGGCCTGATCAACCCGGTTCTCAATGCATCGCTGGTTGGGACGGCAACCACCATAGGCACACCCCGCGCGGGTTCAACCTTTGTGCAGGCCGGGTTCTACGGCACGCGCAGGTTCGCAGCCAATGCCTTTGCCTATCTGGGCGTGGCCGGTGAGTTGCGTAGAGGAGCCAGGCAGGGCATGCTCAGTGCCGGGATGCAGATGCAGTTTTAAGGTGGATCGCGGCCTTAGAGCCTGTTCAATGTCTAAACGGGGCCGCGCAAGCCCCTTCTCGGGTTGGGATGAAATCGGACGATTGAGCCACCCAGGCCCTTGCATGGGCATTAGCCCATGCGGCGTGCCCGGTCGGCCCACTCATCCCGATTGCAACCCAACGCGGCCCCGTTTAGATATTGAACAGGCTCTTAGATCGCAATCGGATCCACATCAATCGCCCAGCGAATCAGGCTTTTGAATTCAGCCTGCTGGCGCGTTTCAAACAACACCGGCTGCCAGGCTGCCAGAAAGCGCTGCAGCGCCGCGCGCGAGGGGCTTTCGACCAGCATTTGCGCGCGTTCGATATTGGCCACGCGCTGGATCGTCATGGGCACGGCCGGGTAGGCGGTGACCTGGCCGTTGCCGGTGAGCTGCAGCGCCTCGGCCTGGGCGGCGGCCACGTTCAGAAAACCCTGCGCCACCTCTTGCGTGCGCGCCTCGGCTCGCACCAGGGCCGAAAAGCCAAAGGGCGACATGCCGGCGGCTTCGCGTTCGGCCAGCTGCTGCGTGGCAAAGCCCGCATAGTCGTGCCGCTTGAGCGCCGCGAACAAGGGGTGCTCGGGGTGGAAGGTCTGCACCCACATCTCGCTGGCGCCGCTGTGGCGCGCGTCTCGGCCGGCGCGGCCGCCGGCCTGCATGAGCAGGCTGAACAGGCGCTCAGGCGCGCGAAAGTCGCTGGAAAACAGCGCGCCGTCGGGGTTGATGGCGGCCACCAGCGTGATGTGACGGAAGTCGTGGCCCTTGGCGATCATCTGCGTGCCGACCAGCACGTCGACCTCGCCCGCATGCACGCTGGCCAGCTGCGATTCGAGCGCGCCCTTGAGCCGCGTGCTGTCGGCATCTATGCGGGCAATGCGCACCGGCTCGCCGTCGGGCCGCTTCACGCCGGCCAGCAGCTCGGCCAGGTGCTCTTCGAGGCGCTCGGTGCCGCGGCCCACGGGCGCGATGTCGATGTTGCCGCAGCTGGGGCAGGCGCGCGGCACGCGCTCGGTGAAGCCGCAGTGGTGGCAGCGCAGGGTGCGGTCTATCTTGTGGAAGACGCGAAACGCGCTGCAATGCGGGCATTCGCTTTTCCAGCCGCAGTCATGGCAGGCCAGCACGGGCGCGTAGCCGCGCCGGTTCAAAAAGATCAGCGACTGCTCGCCGCGCGCGACGCGCTGGGCGATCGCGTCCAGCAGCGGCGGCGCGATGATGCAGTGCTTGGGCTGGTGGTTCATGTCCACGCGCCGCACGGTGGGAAGGCTGCCCGCATCGCCCAGGGGGTCGGGCTCCCTGGTTTGTGGCGGAACGTAGGGCTCCGGCGGAGATCCGGCGGAGTAGGGCGCCGCTTCCTCGCCGGTCGAAGGGGCCATTCCTATTCGTTCGTCCATGACCAGGCGCTGGTAGCGTCCGGCCAGCGTGGCCTGCCAGCTTTCCAGCGAGGGCGTGGCCGAACCCAGCAGCACTCGGCAGGGGCCGTGCTCATGCGTGGCGTCTTCGGTTTCTATCTTGGCGCGGTAAATCGCCAGGTCGCGCGCCGAATAACGTGCGCCTTCCTGCTGCTTGTAGCTGGGGTCGTGTTCCTCGTCGACCACGATGAGGCGCAGGTTGGGCATGGAGGCGAACACCGCCATGCGCGTGCCCAGCACCAGGCGTGCATGGCCGGCATGCGCCGCCAGCCAGCTTTTCAGGCGCTGTGCCGGCGTCAGACCGCTGTGCAGGGCCACCACGCGTTCCTTGCCCAGGTGGGCAAAACGCGCTTCAAAGCGCGACTGCAGCTGCGGCGTGAGGTTGATTTCGGGCACCATCACCAGCACCTGGGCGGCCGGGTCCAGCTCTAGCACCCGGGCCGCGGCGCGCAGGTAGACCTCGGTCTTGCCGCTGCCGGTGGCGCCGAAGAGCAGCGCGGGCCGGGTATCGGCGTCAAATTCGGCCAGCACGGCGGCCTGCTGCGCGCTCAGCACTGGCGACCGGCCGCCGGCCTGCTCGCCCCGGGTGTCGGCCACCGGTCGCTTGAGCCGCCGCGCCAGCTGCACATTGCTGAGGTCGCGCAGCTGGGGCGGCAGGGCCGCCAGCGCCACCTCGCCCAGCGAGCGCTGGTAATAAGCCGCGGTGAACTGCACGAGCTTGCGCCAGGTGGCGGACAGCGGTGGCAGGCCTTCCAGCGCGCCGGCCACGTGGCGCGTCTGCATTTCCAGCAGCGCGCCGCTGTCGGCCAGCAGCTCCCAGACCACGCCCAGCACCTCGCGCCGGCCCAGCGGCACGCGCACCAGCGAGCCCAGGGCGAGTGGCGACTCACTCTGGTAAGTCAGCGGCCCGGCGATGGAACTGTGCGCGGGCGCCGCGACGACGACTTGCAGCCAATAGCTCATTCAGAGTAACTAAATGTGTTTAATTCTTGAGAGATACATCCAGACAATGCGCTAAGTCCTTGATTTGGCGCCACTTTACAGATTTCCAGATTTTCTGTGGATAACTTTGTTGACAGCTTGTCGGCGAAGCGCGCGAAGCCTTGTAAATCAAGGCTTTTCTTAAATTGCCCGCAAAAAAAGCAATTTAAAGTCTCTATATAAATCAACAACTTACGCGCGCTATTGCTTTGATAGCGCGAGGTGGACCAGGGTGCTCGCATTGCGGCGGCGCAACAAGATTTTTGTGCATAAGTCCAGCCGGCGGGGCCCGGTTTTGTGCTAGCCATGGTGGAAATACGCCCCGGGCCGGCTGGAATAAGGGGCAGGCGAAAGGATTCAGCTACGCGCGGTGCGCATGCTGCGAGAGTGAGCGTGCACTGCGTTTACCAGCACTTCCACACTCTCGGGTGGCGTGTGCTGGCTGATGCCGTGGCCCAGGTTAAAAATATGGGTGGGTCCGGGCCGGCTGGCATCGGTATGGGGGGCGCCAAAGCTGTCCAGCACGGCGGCTACCTCGGCCTCGATCTGGGCCGGGTTGGCGAACAGCACATTCGGGTCCAGGTTACCCTGAAGCGCCTTGGCCTGAGGCCCTTGCTCGCCGACCAGGGCGCGCGCCCTGGCCAGGTTGACCGTCCAGTCCAGGCCCAGCACCTCGCAATCGAGCTGCGCCATGGCTTCCAGCCACTGGCCGCCGCCCTTGGTGAAGACCAGGCGCGGGATCTTCACGCCGCCGTGCTCGCGCTTGAGCTGGGCCAGCACCCGGGCCGTGTAGGCCAGGCTGAAGGTCTTGAAGGCCGCGTCGGCCAGCACGCCGCCCCAGCTGTCGAAAATCATCACGGCCTGGGCGCCGGCCTCGATCTGGGCGTTCAGGTAGGCTGCCACCGCGTCGGCGTTGACGGCCAGCATCCTGTGCATCAGGTCGGGGCGCTGGTAGAGCATGGTCTTGACCAGGCGGTAGTCGTCGGAGCCCGCGCCTTCGACCATGTAGCAGGCCAGGGTCCAGGGGCTGCCCGAAAAGCCGATCAGCGGCACGCGCCCGTTCAGGGCCTTGCGTATCGAGGTGACGGCGTCAAAAACATAGCGCAGCTTGTTCAGGTCGGGAACCTGCAGCCTGGCCACGGCGGCCTCGTCGCGCACCGGGGTGGCAAAGCGCGGGCCCTCGCCCAGCGCAAAAGACAGGCCCAGGCCCATGGCGTCGGGCACGGTCAGGATGTCACTGAACAGGATGGCCGCGTCCAGCGGGTAGCGCTCCAGCGGCTGCAGCGTGACCTCGGTGGCGTAGTCGGTGTTGGTGGCCAGGCCCATGAAACTTCCGGCCTGGGCCCGCGTGGCGCGGTATTCGGGCAGATAGCGGCCGGCCTGGCGCATTAGCCAGACGGGGGTGTGGGGGGTGGCCTGGCGCAGGCAGGCGCGCAAAAAGGTGTCGTTTTGAAGGGGTGCGAACATGCACCGATTGTCTCAGGTTGGCTTTGTGTCCATTGACACTGGTGCCAGTGGCGTGCCGATGACGCGCCGGTACTTCGGCAGGTGCCGGAACTGGCACGGATGCGGGTTCGGATTTACCATGGCCGCAAGGCCCCCGCCGGGTCCCCGGACAGCTTCCAAGGAGTGTTGCCATGCGCATGAATGACCAGGAATATTTCCGCAGCTGCATCGCCAAGGAACGGCACCTGGCGCAGCTGCTGGGCCATACGCATATCGAGGAATGCTACGAAAGCGCGGGCACGCTCTGGGACAGCGCCCAGGCCCTGCCGCAATGGACGCGCGACTGGGCGGCCTGCGGGCCGCTGCTGGCGGCCCACGGCATCAGCGTGGGTTTTGAGGCCGAAGGCGCGACCCTGGGCGCCACCCATGTGCAGTTTTCCGACCACCCGAGCCGCGACCGGGCCCTGATGTACGGCATCGTCAAGGAAGTGATCTTCCGGCTGGAACACCACAAAGCCGCACCCGCGCCCGCTGTCACATGCGCAGCGTCTTGATAAAGGCTTCCAGCTCGTCAATCGGCAGCGGCTTGCAGAACAGATAGCCCTGGTAGCAGTCGCAGCCGTGGCGCGACAGAAAGTCGCGCTGCGCCTCGGTTTCCACGCCCTCGGCCACCACGCCCAGCCCCAGGCTTTGTGCCAGGCCGATGATGGTGCGCGCGATGGCCGCGTCGTTGGGGTCGCGCAGTATGTCTTCGACAAAAGACTTGTCGATCTTGAGCTGGTCCAGCGGCAGGCGTTTGAGGCAGGAGAGCGACGAGTAGCCCATGCCGAAATCGTCGAGCGACAGGGTCACGCCCATTTTTTTGAGCCTGGCCATCTTGGTGATGGTGATTTCCATGTCCTCGGCCAGCAGGCTTTCGGTCAATTCCAGCTTGAGCTTGTGCGGGCTGACCTGGGTTTCCTTGAGCGCAGCCATCACCAGGTCGACAAACTCCGGGTGGCGGAACTGCCGCACGCTGACGTTGACCGCGATGCTCAGCGCCGCGGTTTCGGGGCGCTGGGCCCAGGCCGCGAGCTGGCGGCAGGCGGTCTCCAGCGCCCACTGGCCCAGCGGCAAGATCAGCCCGGCTTCTTCGGCCGCCGGGATGAACTCGGCGGGCTGCACCAGCCCGCGCTCCCCGTGGTGCCAGCGCAGCAAGGCCTCCACGCCGGTCATGCGTCCGTCGCGGCCCACCTGCGGCTGGTAGTACAGCAGGAACTGCTTTTCGCGCAGGCCGCGCCGCAGGTCCGACTGCAGCGCGGCGCTGGCGGTCACGGCGGCCTGCATGGCCGGGTTGAAAAAGCAGACCGTGTTGCGCCCGGCCATCTTGGCCTGGTACATGGCGAGGTCGGCCTGCTTGAGCAGGTCGCCGATGTTATTGAGCGTCTGGTTGAAGGCGGTCACGCCTATGCTGCAGGTGCTGTAGTGCTGGTAGCCCGCCAGGCTGTAGGGCTCGCACAGCGCGGCCAGGATCTGCCCGCTCACGGTCTCGGCTTTCACGGTCGCCTCGCGCGGGTCCTGGCCCAGGTCTTCCAGCATCACCACAAACTCATCACCGCCCAGGCGCGCCACCGTGTCGGTCTGGCGCACGCAGGCCGCCAGGCGCTTGGCGACCTGCTGCAGCAGCAGGTCGCCCTTCTGGTGGCCCATGGTGTCGTTGAGCGTCTTGAAGTTGTCCAGGTCTATGAACATCAGCGCGCCTTCGCGCGGGTGGCGCAGGTTGTGGACCAGCGCCTTGTCCAGCCTGTCCATCAGCAGCTGGCGGTTCGGCAACTGGGTCAGCGGATCGTAAAAGGCCAGGTGCTTGATCTCGCTTTCCGCCACCTTGCGCCGCGTGATGTCGCGGCCCACCGCCACCCAGTGGGTGAAGAACACGCCGGCATCGTCGGCCACCGGCACGATGTCGACTTCCATCCAGAAGTGCCGGCCGTTCTTTTTGTAGGTGATGAGTTCGGCCTGCACCGGCTCGCCCTTCTGGAAGGCATTGCGTATGCGCTCGAGCTCGCCGTGCTGCGTCAGCGGCCCGCACAGCAGGCGCGGCGAATGGCCCAGCGCCTCGGCCAGGCTGTAACCCGTGTGCTGCTCGAAGGCATTGTTGGCGAAGATGATGCGCAGCCCGGGCCGGCCCGAGGGAACGGCCTCGGCGATCAGCACGATGTCGTTGAGCCGCGAAATGCTGGTCTCCAGCAGCATGAGCTGTTCGCGCGCCTTGCGCCGCTCGCTGACGTCGCGAAAGTAAATTGCCAGCCCGTCGGGAAAGGGGTAGGCGCGTATCTCGAACCATTTGTCCAGCGGTGCGTACAGGGCCTCGAACTCCACCTGGTAGTTGCCCGCCACAGCCGCGCGCACCTTTTCGGAAAACAGGGTGTTGATGGCGCCCGGAAATTCCTTCCAGATGCTTTTGCCCAGCAGCTCCGTCGAAGGCCTGCCCAGCAGGCGCGCGCCTTCGCGGTTGAGGTAACTGAAGCGCCACTGCGGGTCCAGCGTGTAAAAGCCTTCGGTGATGCTCTCCAGCGTGATGCCCAGGCGGGTGGCCAGGCGCTGGGCATCTTCCCCTGTCTGCTGCAGTGCCTGGATGTGTGGCGCATCCAGTTGGGCGGCGGCCAGGCCGGCCAGGGTCTCCAGGTCTTCCTCCTGGTCGGGGCTGAGTGTGCGCGCCGCCTTGTCCATGACCGCCAGCACGCCCAGCAGGGTGCCGTCTTCCCGGTTCAGCGGCAAGCCGCGGTAAAAGGTGATCTCGGGCGCGCCGCGTGCCGGCAGCAGCGGCTGGCGCGGCGGTGTTTCGAGGCTGGCGCCGCACAGCGCGAGCAGGCCCTCGCGCTCCTGCGCGGAAAAGCCGGTGCCCGCGATGAACTGGGTTTCTCCGTTTTCACAGGCTGCGACGATGGCAATCGGCGCGCCGCAGGCGCGGGCCGCCAGCCGGGCGAGCCGGTCGGCGCCGGAATGAGGCAGCACATGGAGCGCGAAGGCGGGCGCCAGGTTGGGAACGGAAACGGACACGGGGCGAGCACCTGCTTTCTGGAAACCTGTTCACGGAGTCAAAAGACATGCTGACGCATGGCGCGATGGTTTTCACCGCGAGATTTGCAAGTGTTGGCGATAAAGCGTTGCAAAACGTTCCGTCACTTACCTGCGCACGGTTTTGTCCTACGCTGTGCATCGCACGCTCCCCACGAGGAGGGGCCGCATCACCCTTCATGCTGCACCACCTCCTCGGCGCTATCGGCCCGATCTTTCCCCGTTGTTCCCGTTTTTATTCCAGGCAAGGACCCATGAGCCCCCCAGAACTCGACCAGTTGCAGCAATGCCCCGATATCGACACCCTGCAAACCGTCTTGAGGAATCTGTGCGCCCGCTTCGGCTCGGTCAAGAAGCTGAGCATCCTGCCGGCCGCCCATGCCGGCAAACAGCAGGCGCTGTGTTTTGTGCGCATGGCCTCGGAGGAGGAAGAGCAGAGGCTCATGAGCGGCCTGGGCATAGGCCGCTTTGGCGGCGAACTTGTGGTGGTCGTGGACCTGCTCGCCGGGCAGCCCTCGCCGACGGCCGATCTCTGGAGCTCCCCGGCCTGAAGGCCCGGCGCTTATTTCGCGGTCGCGGCGACTGAAACGTGCCTGAGCAGCAGGCGCTCCAGCGCGTTGAGCGTCTCGTAGGATTCGGCAAAGTCGGCGAACAGCGCGGCATTGTCGGGTGCCGCGGCCTTGCCCTGCCAGGCCGCGCGGAACTGCTCGAAGATTTCGCCGAAGCTGCGGCGGCCGTCTATCAGCGCGAGAATCTTCGCGCCGTACTTGCCGGGATTGACCATCACGGACACGCCCGAATGCTGGTGCCTGAGCATGAAGGGCTGGCCGCGGCTGTTGCCGAAGACCTGCGAGGCAATCTCGCCGGTCAAGGGCTCGTGGTAGAAAAACGGCACGTAGTCGGTATCGCCATAGGGCGCGCAGCAGGCCGCGTTGCGCGTCAGGTAGAGCGAATGTGTGATGATGCTGCCGCCCATCAGCTCGGCCATTTCATACTGCTGCCGCAGCGGCAGCTTGCGCAGTGAAGCTGCCATGGCCGGTGGTTTGCTGCCCAGCACCATGTGCGGCAGGTAAGGCGAGCGGCCGCGCTGCACGTCGCTGAAGGCCAGGTGCATGCCGTGGCCTTGTTTCCCGCCCGCCGCGCCCTCGCCCAGCCAGTCGAAGAGCTCGCCCACGCTGTACGAGCGGTCCTGCGAATGCAGCAGCAAGTCGTAAATGCCGGCGTCGCCGGCCTTGTGGTCGTGGTGCAGGTCTTCGCTGCGCTTGAACCAGTTGCCGGATGGCAGGCTGGCCAGGATGTCACGGGTGTTGGCAATCTTGCGCTGCGCGTCCGTCTCGCTGGTGTTGACCATGCGCATCAGCGCCTGCATCTGGTAGACGCCGATGCGGCCCGTGGTGGCATAGACCATGAGCCCGATGGCGCCGTCCGGCTTGAGCACGCTGAGCAGCGCCCGGAATCCCAGGTCGGGGTCGGCCAGGTGGTGCAGCACCCCGCTGCAGTTGATGTAGTCGAAGCTGCCCAGTTCGGCGGCCAATGTTGGCAGGTTCAGCAGCGAGTCATGCACCCAGCGGATGTTGGTGAGCCCGCGGATCTGCGCGCGCTCTTTGGCCAGCGCAATGCTGGCCTGGCTCATGTCCAGGTGCACGATCTGCGCGTCAGTGTGGCGCAGCTGCTCGGCCAGGAAGATGGTCGCGTCGCCCGTGCCGCCGCCGGCCACCAGCGCGCGGAAGCCCTTCTGGAAGGACTGCTTCCCGGCAAAGCAGTAGTGGTTGATCATGGGCAGGTCTTCCAGCCAGGTCAGCACCAGACGCTTGTGATCGTCCTGCGGGTTGCAGGGCGGGTAAGGCAGGGCTTCGTACTGGTTTCTGACCTCGGGCAGGTAGTTGTCGGGCATGGGATTTCCGGAAATAGACAGCAAACCGCTATTGTCTACGGCTGCAGAGCTATGACGCCAAACCCAGTGGCGGCGCGGAACCGGCTTTGCCGGGCCGCAGCGGCCGCCCCCTGCAAGGGGGGATCCGGCTACACGAAGTGAGCCGAGAAGGGGGTGTGCCTACCGAACAGGTAAGAACTGGAGGAAGGTGCCTCCAAGCAGGTTTTGTACGTAAGTGATTACCGCGCGGCGGTACTTCTCGGTCAGCACCGAAGCCAGCAAATCCAGCCGGCCTATGACCTTGCCGAACTCGCGTTCAAAACTCAGGTTGCGTTCACGTTCGGTGATCTCGTCGGCCAGCAGCAGGGGCTGGCCGGCGGCATTGCGGCGGTTGGACAGCATCCACACGGCGATCTCGATGTTGCGCGCGGCGTTGTAGATGTACTGCGCGTCCAGGCTGTCGGTCAGGTAGAAGGCCGTCTTGCCGCCGTGGGCCGTGACCACCATGTCGGCGCTGGCATAAATAAAGGCGGCCACGCGGTCGCCCTTGAAGTCCGGCCCCAGGGCCAGCGACAGCGCGGCGATGTCGCGCTTGCCCTGCAGCTCCGGCCAGGGCGTGCGCGCGTCCACGGCCACGCGCAGCTGGGCCAGGGCCGCATCGCGGCTGAGGGCGCTGGTCTTGCGCCATTCGGCCGGGTTGCGCCGGTAGAGCTTGTCGGCCAGGCGCAGCAGGCTTTCGAGGTTATCGCGCATGCCCAGCGTGGCCATGCGGTTCGTGTCCGACTGGCCGACCTCGGCGGCGGCCATGGGCGCGGCCTGGGCTTCACCTTTGTGCGTGGGCGCATCGCTGGCGCAGCCGGCCAGCGCCGCGGCGGCCAGCAGCAGGGAAGGGCGCAAGAAGGGGAAAAACGAAGGCGGAACGGCGGAAGGGGGAGTGAGGATGGGTGCCGTGCGCTGGGACATGGCGCATTTTCAGCGGCGATGCGCGGCCGCGCAAGCCTGGCTTTCCCGGGCCTTGACCGAAGGCAAGCGCAAGCTCAGGCCGAAGCCGCGCCCGTGCGGGCCGCCGTGTCCAGCAGGCCGCGCGACTGCAGCACCCGGTGGTCTATCTTGATGCAGTGGTCCTGCACCACCAGCAGGCCGGCGGCCTCGGCCTTGGCCGCCGCGGCCGGGTTGCTGATGCCCAGCTGCATCCAGACGGCCTTGGCGCCTATGGCGATGGCCTCGTCGACCACGGGCGGGATGTCCGCGCTGTTGCGAAAGCAGTTCACCAGCTCGATTTTTTCGTGGCGCGCGGCCTCGGTCAGCGAGGGATAGGCTTTTTCACCGAGCACTTCGGTGGCATTGGGGTTGACCGGAATGATGCGGTAGCCGTTGGCCTGCATGTAGCGCGCCACGTCAAAACTCGCGCGGTGCGGATGCGGTGACAGGCCGACGACCGCGATGTTGCGGTAGTGCTTGAGGATGTGCGGCATGCGCTCGGCGGGGGGTAGGGTGGTCATGGCTGTGTCTGGCAGCGGTTTATGCCGCGTCCTTGTATTTGACGGAGCAGCCATAGGCGCGGCTGCTCGCCACGCTCAGCGGCTTGCCGCCCAGCGCTTCCGTCAGGCCCTGGCGCACATAGTTGGTGGCGGTCTTGATGTCGTCCACGCGGGCCGAGGGGATGCTGTCTATGCCACCCGCATACAGCAGCTGGCCCTGCGGGCTGATGATGTACATGTGCGGCGTGGTCTTGGCGCCATAGAGCTGGCCCACCTGGCCCGATTCGTCCATCAGCGTGGCGCTGGGCTGGCCCTGCTTCTCGGCCATCCAGCCGGCGAGTTTGGCCGGTGCCAGGTAGTCGCCGCTGCCGGCTTCGGTGGAGTTGACGGCCAGCCAGACCACGCCCCTGGCGGTGAACTCTTTTTGCAGGCCTTGCATATTGCCGCTGTAGTGCTTGCGCACAAAGGGGCAGCCTGGGTTGGTCCATTCCAGCACCACCAGCTTGCCTTTGTAGTCACTGAGGCGGTGGGTCTTGCCGGCGGTGTCCAGGGCGGAAAAATCGGGCGCCGCCTGGCCCACGGCGGCCGTCGCGGCCTGCGCGGCAATCGGGGACAGCGCAGCCGAGGCCAGCCAGGGTGCGGCGGCCAGGGCGGCGGAAAAATGCCGGCGGGTCAATGGTGAAACAGCAGGACTGCAATTCGACATGGCTTGAACTCCTTGGCGAAAAAATCAATAGCGGGAACAGCAAGATCTCACAGCTTGGCCAGTTCGGCCCTCACATCATCGACCGACAAAATCTCCGACAGCACAACGGGTGCGCGGCCGGGCTTGTAGATCACGTACACCGGAACGCCGTTGCGGCCCAGTTGGGCCAGCGCCGCCGTCACGGCCGGGTCACGCCGCGTCCAGTCGGCGCGCAGCAGTGCCACGTTTTTGGCCTGGATGTCGGCCAGCACCGCGGCATTGGCCAGCGTGGTCTTCTTGTTGTACTGGCAGGTCACGCACCAGGCGGCGGTGAAGTCGACGAACACACTTTGCCCTTGACCGGCGAGCTGGTCAACCCGGCCCGGCTCCCAGGCCTGCCAGCCGCCGGCAACCGGCGCGGCCGAAGCCACGGCCACAGGCCGGGTGATATTCGGGCCCACGGCCCACAGGCCCAGCGCGCCCAGTGCGACGGAAAAAGCCGCCAGCAGCGTGCGCGCCGTGCCCCGCAAGGTGAAAGCCCAGATCACCAGCGCCATCAGCACCAGCAGGGCCAGCAGCGCGCCCGCGCCATCCACCCCGCTTTGCTGGCCCAGCACCCAGACCAGCCAGGCCACGGTGGCAAACATCGGAAAGGCCATCAGTTGCTTGAAGGTCAGCATCCAGGGGCCGGGGCGCGGTAGCACGCGCGCGACGGCCGGGATGGCGCTGGCCGCCAGGTAGGGAATGGCCATGCCCATGCCTATGGCCGCGAACACCGACAGCGCCTGCAAGGCCGGCAGGCTCACCGCATAACCCAGCGAGGCGCCCATGAAAGGCGCGGTGCAGGGCGAGGCGATCGCCGTGGCCAGCACGCCCGACAAAAACGCATTGACCGTGGGATTTTTCGCCTGCCAGCCCGCGAGCCGCCCGGGCAGGATATTGCCGAATTCAAACAGGCCCGCCAGGTTCAGGCCCAGCAGCGTGAACAGCGCCGCCATCAGCGCGACCACCGCCGGGTTCTGCAGCTGAAAGCCCCAGCCCAGTTGCTCGCCCGCGGCGCGCAGGCCCAGCAGCAGCGCGCCCAGCGCCAGGAAGGACAGCACCACGCCCACGGTATAGGCCAGGCCGGTGGTCAGGCGTGTGGCGGCGTCTTTCACCTGCACAAAACCCACAACCTTGATGGCCAGCACCGGGAACACGCAGGGCATGAGGTTGAGCACCAGCCCGCCCAGCAAGGCGCCCAGCAGCGCGGCGAACAGGCCTACGGGCGGCGAGCCGCCGGCCTGCACCGGCGCGGCGCCGGTCGCGGCATTGGCGCGCAGGGCCGCCTCAAGGGCGGGCGGCACCACGGCGGCGGCCGCCGGCGCGGGCCAACTGCCCTTGACCGGCGCGTCTATGCGGTAGGCCACGTTCTCCAGGGCCACCACCAGCGGCATGCTGGCCGGGCTCTCGCTGCGCTGGCCGGACAAGGGCACCTCGGCCGTCCAGACCGCACCCTTCCAGGCCTGCTGCCAGGCGGCCGCGGGTTCGATCACGCTGCCGGTTTCGGGGTAGAGCGCCAGTGTCTTGCCCTGCAATGCGGCGGGCAGGCCGGCCAGGGAAATCCTGATGGACTTGCCGCCGCCGACCTCCACCTGGCTGGCGCCGGCCGCCAGCGGCTTGGGCGTGGCGGCGAAGGTGTCCTGGAACAGCTGGCTGCTGGCGGCCGTCGAGCTGCGCACCGGGATGCTCAGCGCGAACTCGCCCTCTTGCGGAATGCATTCCTTGCGGCACACCAGCCAGGCCGCCTTGAGCTTCACCTCAAGCTGGTTGCCGGCAAAGCTGGGTGCCACCGTCAGCGGCACCGGCAGCAGCACGGTCTTTTCATAGCCGTAGTTGGCCAGCGTGCCGATCGGGATTTTTTTTGGTGTCGGCCAGGCGATCTCGCCCGCGTCGATGCCGGCCGGCAACTGCCAGTCGAGTTGCGTCGGCAGGCCGGAGTCGCCTGAATTTTTCCAGTAGGTATGCCATTCAGGCTGGTGCGTGAGCTGCAGCCCCACCCAGACCGGCTTGCCGGGCTCCACACCCTCGGGTGCCCAGGCCAGCAGTTCGGCCCGCACCTGGTCGGTGGTGACTACGCTGGCGGCCGCGGCGCGGCTGCCTTTGCCGGGCAGGCTGATAGGCGATCCCTGGGCGTTTGCCGCCGTGGCTATTGCGCCAAAGGCTATCAAAATCGTAGCAGAGAGGGCGACGAACAGGGGGCGCTTGAAATCCATGGTGCGGGTGTGAGCGGGCCTTGGGGGCATTAGTTCCTGGGGCTGGCCGGCGCCAGCCACCTGATTACAGTCGTTTTCGGAGCCAACTCCGATAATAGGGTCATGCCCCGTATTGTCCTCGCCACCCTCAACGCGAAGTACATCCACGCTTCGCTGGGCCTGCGCTACCTGCTGGCGAATATGGACAGGCACGGCGGGCCCGGCCTGCGCGAAGCCACCCAGCTACGCGAATTCGTGATCCAGCAGCGGCCCACGCTAATCGTGGAAGAGCTGCTGGCGCTGCAGCCCGAGGTGATAGGCCTGGGCATCTATATATGGAATGTGGTCGAAACCACCCAGGTGGTGCGCCTGCTCAAGGCCTTGCGGCCGGATATCAAAATCGTGCTGGGCGGGCCGGAAGTCAGTTATGAGACGGAACAGCAGGAAATCTGCCGCCTGGCCGACCATGCGGTCACCGGATGGGGCGACGTGAGTTTTCCCAAACTGTGCCGCGCGCTGCTCGACGGCCCCCAGCCGCTCATGAAAGTGATTGCCGGCGAACAGCCGCCGCTGGAGGCGCTGGCCCTGCCTTACGGCGACTACAGCGCTGAAGACCTGGCCAAACGCCTGCTGTATGTCGAGGCTTCGCGCGGCTGCCCTTTTAAATGCGAGTTCTGCCTGAGTTCGCTCGACAAGACCGCCTGGGCGTTTGACCTCGATGTGTTCATGGCGGAGATGGATGCGCTGTACCAGCGTGGCGCGCGCAATTTCAAGTTTGTCGACCGCACGTTCAACCTCAAGGTCGAAAACTCGGTGCGCATTCTGCAGTTCTTCCTCGACCGCATGGCGCCCGATTTGTTTGTGCATTTTGAGGTCGTGCCCGACAGCCTGCCCGAGCGCCTCAAGGCCTTGATCGCGCAGTTCCCGGCTGGCTCGCTGCAGTTTGAGGTCGGCATCCAGAGCTTCAACCCGGAGGTGCAGCAGCGCATCTCGCGCAAGCAGGACAATGCCAAAACCGCGGACAACCTGCGCTGGCTGGTGAATGAAAGCCAGGCCCATGTGCACGCCGACCTGATCTTCGGCCTACCCGGTGAAACCCTGGAAAGTTTTGCCGAGGGCTTTGACCGCCTGCATGAACTGGCACCGCACGAAATCCAGTTCGGCATCCTGAAGCGCCTGCGCGGCACACCCATCACCAGGCACACGGCGGAATTCGCCATGGCCTACGACCCGCAGACGCCGTACACCATCCTGCAAAACTCGACGATCGACTTTGCCACCATGCAGCGCATCAACCGTTTTGCGCGCTATTGGGAGATGGTCGCGAATTCAGGCCGCTTTGTACGTGGGCTTGAACTGTTGCTGGCGCCTGGCTCGGCGTTTGGCAACTTTTTGCGCTTCAGCGACTGGCTTTGGCAGACCACCGCCAAGACCCATGAATTTGCGCTGGAGAAGTTGCTGGACTTGCTGTTTGAGCACCTCACTGCAGCGCGCGGGCTGGCTGCAGAAGATGTACGTGGTGCCTTGCTGGCCGACTACCTGGCCAGCGGGGCGCGTGGGAGACCTTTGTGCCTGGCCGAGGCTTTGAGTGCCGTGCGGGTGGCGGCGCCCCTGAGGGCCGGCCGTCAAGGCGCCGAGCGGCAGGGGCGGCATTTGAACCAGCTGGCGGGGCATAAGCAAGAGATACAGAAGGCCGCCGCGGCGGCCTGACCCTGCGCAAATAGCTCAAAATACCCCCATGCCCAACCCAGCGCCCAACCTCTCCCGCTTTTGGTCCAACCTTAAAAGCCCCGATTTCGCTGGCCTGGACCTGGCCCGCTGCATTGCGGTGCTGCCGGTGGCCGCGACAGAGCAGCATGGCCCGCATTTGCCGCTCAATGTGGATGCGGCGCTGGTCGATGGTGTGATTGAGGCCGCCTTGCCGCACCTGCCAGCCGCGCAGCCCATCCTGTTTTTGCCCACGCAGGCCGTGGGTTTCAGCCCCGAGCACACGCGTTTTGCCGGCACGCTGACGCTCAAGGCCGAAACGGTGATACGGCTCTGGACCGAACTGGCGGAGTCGATTGCGCAGACGGGTGTCAAAAAGCTGGTGCTGCTCAATTCGCATGGCGGCCAGGTCGGCTTGCTCGATGTGGTGGCGCGCGACCTGCGGGCCCGGCTGGGCATGCTGGTCTACAGCGTGAACTGGTACAACCTGCCGCTCCTGGGTAAAGACGGGAAATCGGTGAACGACTTATTCAGCGCGGAGGAGCACCGCTTCGGCATCCATGCCGGCGAGATCGAGACTTCCATGATGCTGGCGCTCAAGCCGGAGCAGGTCGACATGGCCAAGGCGCAAGACTTTCATTCGAGTTCGCAGGACCGCGCCAAAAAATTCAAGCTCCTGGGCGACGGCCGCAGCGCCAAGCTGGCCTGGCAGATGCAGGACTACAACCCGAACGGCGCAGTCGGCAATGCGGCCGCCGCCACCGCTGAAAAAGGCCGCGCCCTGCTGGGCGCGGCGGGCCGCAGCCTGGCGCGGCTGCTGGTGGAGATCGACCAACTGCCGGCCGATACCCTGAGCAGCAAGACCGCGTTCTAACGCAGCAGGTTTAGCGCAGGATCACCGTCTGCCGCTTCCACGCGGCATCCTGCCAGCGGAAGGCGGCCAGTGTGCCCAGGTCGCCGGCCTGCTTCTCGGTCGTCAAGGTGTCCAGGCGCGCCACCTCAAAATTGCGGCGAAGGCGACCGGCGATGCGGGTCTCGCGGGCCAGCAGCATTTGCGGCGCGCCGCGCACCCAGCCGGCGAATTCCACATAACCCAATTCGGGGCCGTTGCTGGCGGGCGGCAGCACTTCAACCGTCCACTTGCCGGCGCTTTTGCGGAACACCCACAGCTCGCGCCAGGCGTCCAGCGGCTGCACCGCGAGCGCCAGGGCCTGGCCGTCGGGATGGGCGCTCGCGGAGGCGGCCCAGACAATGCCGTAGGTGCAGCGTTTGGCGACTGGCTCCTTGCCGGGTTTGCCGTCGGCCTTGTTTTCATACAGCGCCACGCAGGTTTCGCCGGCCTGGCCGGCTTCGGTTGCCAGCGTCAATTTCGCAAAACGGGGCAGGGCGGTTTCGGCGGCCCAGCGCGATGCGCCCACACGGATCGCCGCGTCGTTGTAGTCCTGCCTGTCGTTGTCGCTCAGTTCCAGCTTGTTCACCGCCGCGAGTTCGGCCAGCGCACGCTGGGCCGCGGCCGTGGGCGCTTCGCCCCGGCGCGCCTGCTCAAAGGCCAGGCTGGCCAACACGCCGGCGCGGCGCAGGCGCAAGCGATTTTTGCTGACTTCGGGCAGGCTCGCAAATTGCGCGGCGCTGAGCTTGTCCAGCACCTCGGCGCGCCATTGGTCTTGTGTGAGCCGCTCCTGCGGGTGCAGGTCGGGGCTCATGCAATCGGGGCGGGTCAGGGCCAGGGCGGCGCGGGCACGCTGCTCGGCGTCGGAGGGCAAGGCCAGCACACGGCGAAAGGCTTCGCCGTTGTAGCAAAGCTGCATGCTGCCGCCCTGCTCATAGCCCTTGAAGCCCACGCCGTAAAAAGAGGCCACTTCCATGTGCGCGGAAATCACGTCACTGGTCGCCTTGCCGTGTTTCATGGAGGCGCGGCGCGCCAGGCGCTCGGCCATGGTGCCCAGCGCGTCGAAGGTTTCCGCGCCTATGGCCTCGGCCGGCGCGGCCTTGAGGTAGGCGGCGGTGTAGGCAATGCCCAAAGCCTCGGCGCCCGGGCTTTCGCGCAGGAAGCGCACCACCGACAGCAGCTGCGGCGCTTCCTCGGGCTGCAGCGAGACGGTGCGCACCTGGCTCACGTGGATAAAGCCCGCGCGTTCGCGCCTGTGGTCGTAGACCTGCAGGTAGTCCATGCGCTGGCCGCGAATCTCGAGCGCATCGCCCTGCCACAGCGCCGCCTGCTGCGCGGCCGAATCGCGCGGCGCCGCGCGCAGGCTGGCCTGGTCCTGCGTCACGATGGCCAGGGTCAGGAGTGCGGTGGTGATCATTATTCGGCCTCTTCTTTGTTGTCGTTGTCTTGCGTGCCGGTGTCACGGGGCGCTTGCGCCACGCTGCGGCCGGCCTTGGGCGCGCCGCCCAGCAGGCCCGCGCCCACAAAGCCGCCGCTGGTGGAGGGCGGGGCGATGATCACGGTGATCTTGTCGCTGAGCTTGTCGGCCATGGTTTTCTGGATCAGCAAGGGGTGGCGTGTGACCAGCACGCCTTCGCGCGCCATCTGTTCGCTGTTGATCTTGCCCACGCGGTCCAGCCGGTAGGCTTCGGCGTCGGCCAGCTTCTGCCGCGAATCGGCCTCGCCCGCGGCCTCGATGCGCCGCGCCTGGGCGCTGCCTTCGGCCGTGCGTATGCGCGACTGTTTCTCGGCTTCGGCTTCGAGCTGGCGCTGCTCTATCTGCTTTTGCTTGAAGGGCAGGACGTGTTTCATGGCTTCTTCCTGCGCCCTGGCCGCGATCACCTGTTCGCTGGCGGCGGCTTGCGCATTGGTCTCGCGGCGCACTTTTTCGGCCATCGCGTCCAGCTCGGTTTCCTTGACGCGCTTTTCCTTCAGGGCCAGGGTGTAGCGCATTTTTTCGGTTGCGAGCTCTTCGGCCAGCAGCTTGTCCATGCCCTGGCGGTAGTCGGCGGGCAGGTCCACCTTGCCCATCTGCACGCTGCGCAGCAGGATGCCGTCGGCCGCGAGCTTGGGTTTAAGCTCGGCTTCGATGAGCTGCTGGATCTCGGCGCGTTTGCTCGAGAAAATTTCCCGCACGGTGTAGCGGGTGAAGGTCTTGTAGATCACACCCTGCACGGCAGGCTGCACGATCTGGCCGGCGATGTCGTCGGGCAGGTTTTTCGAGAGCGCGTTGACCCTGGCCGGGTCCAGCGCATAACGCACCGTGAGGTCCACGCCCAGCGACATGCCTTCCACCGACTGGAAGGGCGAGGGACCGTCGGCGCGGCTGCTGCCCTCGGGGCGGTAGACCTGGTCGCGCAGCGAGAAGGTGCGCAGTTCATGCAGGCCGGGCAGCAGCAGCAGCGAGCCTTCGCGGAACTCGTCGACCCCGCCGGTCAGCTGGTTGGTGCGTATGGCCACGTCGCCGCGCGCTACGGATTCCAGCGGCGGGTGCACCCACAGCAGGTAGCCGGCCGCGCCCGCCGCGGCGGTGGCGATCATCAGGCCGCTGGCACTGGCGGCGCGGCGCAGGCCCGTGGCGGCGATGCGGCGGGTGCCGTGCACCCCCCTGGAAAAGATGGCGCGTATGCGCAGGGCGATGCGGCTAAAACGTGGGTTCATGACGGGCTCCTCCGGTCTGGTTTGGTGAGAGGCGCGGGTTGCGCTCTCTGGCCTCCATTGTTCGAAGCGGGCCCGGAGCATTCAATGCGCTTGCGCGGTGTCTTTGCGCGCCTGGGCGGCGGCATTCATCCGCCAACGGAAGAAACACTCACACGGCCGGGCACGGCCCGCGCCCATAATCAGGCCACCCCTTTACTTCGCACGCCCCATGACCAAAATTGCCGTCATCGAAGACGATTTGCCCATGAGCAACCAGCTCAGGGGCTGGATTGAATCGGCCCGGCCGGGCATACAGGTTGACCAGTGGTTTACCCGCGACGACGCCGAAGCCGCCATCGCCCGCGAGGGCTACGACGCCGTGGTGCTGGACATCGAGCTGGGGCGCGAACGCCATGCCGGCGTGGCCATCATCAACGCCATCAACAAGCAGCGGCAGGGCACGCCGGTGCTGGTGGTCTCGGCCATGCCGGCCGCCATCTACCGCAGCATCATGAAAGCCCTGGACGCCTGGGACTACCTGCAAAAAACCACGTTTGAGGAAGCCGACTTCATCGAAACCTTCCTGGACATCCTGCGCAGCGCCAAGGCAAACCCCGCGGGCAAGACGCCGGCTACGGATGGCCAGGAGCTGCAACTGGACCCGCTGCGCCAGAACACCGCCATCTGGCGCGGCCAGCGCGTGAACCTGCCGCTGACGGCGCAGCGCATCCTGGCGGCCCTGCATGCGCGCCGTGGCGAGGTGGTCAGCTATGAAGACCTCTACCAGGTGGTCAAGAGCGGCCGCAACCGCGACAACATCCGCAAGCACGTGAGCACCATACGCGATGCCTTCAAGGAAATCGACGCGGCTTTCGAGGGCATTGAAAACGTGCCCATGCGCGGCTTTCGCTGGGCCGAGGCCGATGCCGCCCCGCGCGGCAAGGGCCGGGCGTGAAGCTGCCGGCCGGGCTGGACGTCGAGCGCCTGCTGCCGGCGCGCGTGCCCTTCGGCCTGCGGGTTTTTTTTCGCGGCGCTTTTTTGCTGCTGGGGCTGGCCACCGTTGCGCTGGCCATCGCCGTGCTGCAGGATGAAAAAGAGCGCAGCTACCGCAACTACCAGGACGGCTTTCGCAAGAACCAGGCGCAGATCGCGGCCAAGCTGCGTCATCCCACGGGCCAGCTGGTGCTGCTCAACCCCACGGCCTACGACCATGAGGTCACGCCGCTGCGCCCGCTGGTGCTGCCATTTTCGGCCCTTGATTTTGACGATCGCAACAAGGCCCAGCAGGCGGTGGAGATGGCAGGCTGCCTGGTGCAATACCCCGACGCGGCCTCGATGTGCGTGGCCGTGGGCAACAACCCCTTTGCCGGCGGTTTCCTCTACGCCGTCGGCAGCTTCAACAGCGGGCCCTTGGTGTCGCACAGCTCGGGCACGCTGGATTTGAGCCTGGCGCACCGCGCCCGCATCACGGTCGACATGCGCGGCCAGCGCTACCGCTGGATCGCGCCTTTCCAGGCCATGCAGGCCGTGGATGAGGGCCGCAACGCCTCGCCTTTTGCCAACACCCGGGGGCGGCTGGTGGGTTTTGTCGACGACGGCCCCATCACGCCGGCCAGCCGGCCGGTGCGCGATTTCCGCGGCTGGCTCTGGCAGGACGGGCGCTGCGTGGACGGCGCGCCGGCGGTGGACCCAGATTGCGCCCGGCGCGCCTTCGTCAGCGTGCGCCTGCCGGTGGAGCTGTTTCGCGAGGCGCTGTTTGCCAAGGGCCCGGCCGGCATCGTCTGGCCGCCGGCCGACCTGGACCAGATCAAGGTGCAGGTGGAAATGCTGGCCCCCGGCGAGGGCAAGCCCCTGTTCGACAGCAATGCCGCGGGTGCCACCGCGCCTTTTTCCTGGGCCGAGCTGAGCCCCTTGCTGCTGCCCGGCGAAAAGCTGCGCATACGCAAGCTGGGCGCCGGCGGCGCCGGCAAGGACATCGTGGCGCTGTCCGGCGCCGAGGCCGCCGAGCGCGCCTCGCCGCTGATCGCCTGGCTGATCCGCCGGCTGCAGGTGGAGGGCTACGACGCCCCCGTCACCAGCACCGATATCATCAGCACGCCGCTGGGGCGCTATGAACTTACGCTGACCGGCGACATACGCACCGTCAACAAGGCCCTGACGGCTGTGGCCACCCGCGTGTCCTGGTTTGTGGGCGGCATGCTGCTGGCCATCTTCCTGACCTGGCTGGCGATCGAGCTGCGCATCATCCACCGCATCACCGAGCTGACCCGCCGCGCCGCCACCGTCTCCAAGGGCGTGCGCGCCAGCGACGGCCTGGCGGCGGTGGACCTGGCCGACCTGCGTGGCGGCGACGAACTGGGCGTGCTGGCCGGCGGCCTGCAGGACCTGCTGCAGCGCGTGAACGAGGACGTGCGGCGCGAGCAGATACGCGTGGCCCAGGAAAAAGACACCTGGCATGCGGTCGGCCATGAAATCATGTCGCCGCTGCAGTCGCTGATGGTGCTGCACGGCAGTGCCGACGACCCGGCGCACCGCTATATCAGCCGCATGCAGCAGGCGGTGCGCGTGCTCTACGGCAGCGCCTCGCCCAGCGAGGCGTTTGAATCCACCGCGCTCAATGTGCAGACCCTGGACGCCAATGAATTCCTGAGCCATGTGGCGCGCAACGCGGCGGCGGCCGGCATTCCCGGCGTGGCCTTTGAGCCCCTGGCCCAGCCGGTCACGGTGCGCGCCGACGAATATTCGCTGGAAGATGTGGTTTCGCATGTGCTGCGCAATGCCGAGCGTTACCGCCGGCCCGGCAGCCTGATCCGCATCACGCTGTCCCTGCAGGCGCGGGAGGGCGCCACAGCGCCCGAGGCGTTGATCGCCATCAGCAACCTGGGCCCGCGGATAGAAGCGGACATGCTGGACAAGATTTTTGAATACGGCGTGTCCGACCAGCCGGACGCCGAGGGCGGCACACCGGTACAGCGCGGCCAGGGCCTGTTTGTCGCCAAGACCTATATGGCCAAGATGGGCGGCACCATCAGCGCGCGCAACCTGGATGATGGCGTGTGCCTGGAGCTGCGCCTGCAGTGCGCAGTGGCCTGAAAGTCAAAAGCCCCCAGCGAGCGGTAACTTGCTGGAGGCCTTGTCTTGCCAGCCGGACCGGTAAGCCCGCTGCCATGGAAGAAAGTATCGCCGGGGCGGGGCCGAATAATTTGCTTGATTTGCTGCTGGATTTGACAAATACAGATAAAAAATCTGCAAATTTCCAAAAATCAGATAAATTAGCTGGATGGATACTTTAGACCGGAAAATCCTTCAGGTGTTGCAGGCCGATGCGCGCACCAGCCTGCAAGACATTGGCCAGGCCGTGGGCCTGAGCCCCTCGCCCTGCTGGGGCCGCATCAAGAAGATGGAGGAAGCCGGCGTGATCGAGGGCTACACGGTGCGCCTCAATGCACAGGCCCTGGGCCTGGGCGACACGGTGCTGGTGCAGGTCACGCTGGACAGCCATTCCGACAACACGCTCGAAAAATTCGGCGAAACCCTGGCCGCGATCCCCGAGGTGGTCGAGGCATACCTGGTGTCCGGCGAATACGACTACCTGCTGCGCATCGCTGTGCACGACACCAAGGACTATGAGCGCCTGCTGCGCGAGCGGCTCTACAAGATCAAGGGCATACGCCACAGCAAGTCCAGCTTTGTGCTGCGCACGCTGAAAAAAGCCGATCTCCCTCTGCTGCCGGGCTGAAGCCCGCGGGACCGGCGCCGACAGGGCGCTGGGCAGCCGGCTGACAGCCCCAGGCAGCCCGGTGGCGCACAGTGGACGGGCGCGCCGCTGTGGCGCGGCATCCAAGGGAGAATGTATGCACGCCCCCGGCTTTTCCATCAAGACATGGCTTGCGGCTTCGGCTTGCGCGGCCATTGTGGGCGGCCTGGTGGCCTGCGGCGACACCGCCCTGCTGCCGCCCGAAGCCGGCATGGGCGCCAACCCCACGCTGCCGCAGCCCAGAAAAAGCTTGATCCCCACCGTGAACATCGCGCCGGCCAAGGGTTGGCCCGAAGGCGCCACGCCCACGCCCATGGCCGGCTTGGCCGTGACGGCCCTGGCCACCGGACTGGACCACCCGCGCTGGGTCTATGTGCTGCCCAACGGTGACGTGTTGGTGGCCGAGACCAATGCACCGCCTAAACCCGAGGACGGCAAGGGCCTGCGCGGCTGGTTCATGAAAAAGGTGATGGGCCGGGCCGGGGCCGGCGCGCCCACGGCCAACCGCATCACCTTGCTGCGCGATGCCGACGGCGACGGCAAGGCCGAAAGCCGCAGCGTATTCCTGGAAAACCTCAACTCGCCCTTTGGCATGGTGCTGGTGGGCAATGATTTTTACGTGGCCAATACCGATGCCGTTATGCGCTTTCCCTACCAGGCTGGCCAGACCACCATCACCGCGGCGCCCACCAAGGTAGTGGACCTGCCGGCCGGCCCCATCAACCACCACTGGACCAAAAACATCATCGCCAGCCCGGACGGTAGCAAGCTGTATGTGACGGTGGGCTCCAACAGCAATGTGGGCGAGCGCGGCATGGAGGCCGAGTCCGGCCGCGCCGCCATCTGGGAGGTGGCCGCCAAAACCGGCGCGCACCGCGTATTTGCCTCCGGCCTGCGCAACCCCAATGGCATGGGCTGGGCGCCCGGCACAGGCGCGCTCTGGACGGTGGTCAACGAGCGCGACGAGATCGGCAGCGACCTGGTACCCGATTACCTGAGCTCGGTGCGCGACGGCGTGTTCTACGGCTGGCCTTACAGCTATTACGGCAAGAACGTGGACGAGCGCGTGCGGCCGCCGCGGCCCGACCTGGTCGCCAAGGCCGTGCCGCCCGACTATGCGCTGGGCTCGCATGTGGCGCCGCTGGGCATGGCGTTCTCAGATGGCAAGGCGCTGCCGCCCTCGCTGGCCTCCGGCGTGTTCGTCGGCGAGCACGGCTCCTGGAACCGCAGGCCGCACAGCGGCTACAAGGTGGTGTTTGTGCCCTTCGAGAACGGCTTGCCCTCGGGTTTGCCCCTCGATGTGCTGAGCGGCTTCCTGAGCCCCGAGGGCCATGCCTATGGCAGGCCTGTGGGTGTGGCGATGGACAGGCGCGGTGCGCTGCTGGTGGCCGACGACGTGGGCAATGTCGTCTGGCGCGTGAGCGCTTCTAAATAAGCCGGGCCTTCAAACGGGTGGCAGCACCATGTCGGCCGTGCCCGGCCGCATCCAGCGCGGGTACTCGCGCGAGGTGTCTATGCAGCCGCCCGACTGGTAGACCCCCTTGGGCTCGCGCATGCGCAGCATCAGCTCCAGGATGCGCGCGGTCTCGGCCGGGTCGGCGCTGGAGGCCTTCACGCCGGCTTCGACAATGCTTTCGTTGATGCGCAGCTCGCCGGCTTCGTCGGTGTAGGTGGCGTGCCGCCAGTGGAACAGCTCCAGGCATTTGGCCGTCAGGGTGTAGGGCTGTTCGCGCTTCCAGAAGTTGGTGAACAGGCCGTTGCCGATGTAAAACACCCAGGAGCCTTCGTAACCTGAGACGTCCGAGGAATGCTCGTCGGGGTTGCGAAACCACAGGCGGTCGCCGGGCACGTAGTATTTGGGCGGCAGCGGCTGCTCCATGGAGCCGTATTCGCGCAGGAACACATCATGGAACTTGCCCGACATGATGGCGCGCCGCTCCCAGCGCTGCTGCAGGCCGGCCAGCAGGGCCGGGTTGCAAGCCTCCAGCTCCTGCGCGATGGCCAGCAGGATCACATACTCGGTCGCGCGGTAGCAGGAAAAGGAATACAGCTTGCCGGAAGCCTCGGGCTGGGTGGCTTTTTGCAAGGCGGGAATCAGCGCGTGGCCGGGCCGCACGGTGAAACCGTCGTCTTCGGAGTAGGTCCAGCAGTCCTCGGGCCGGTTGACCTCGGTGGTATGGAATTCCAGGGCCGTCCTGCGCGCGGCGACCACGATGTTGCGGCGCACGCGCACCGCCGAGGCCAGCTCTTCATGGCTGGGAAACTCGAAGGCAATCGGGCTGAGCAGCATGGCCAGCAGGATTTCACGCTCCAGGTCCTCGCTGCTGTTGACGGTGTCGAGTTGCAGTTTTCCGGCCAGGCCCAGGGTGTCCAGGCCGGGCGCCCATTTTTCGGCCAGGCCGGCCCTGAGGCGAAAGCGCCGGCCCGCGGCGGCGCCCTCGCGAGCCGGTAGTTCCGCAGTTTCCACGGCGTCCTGCAGGCCCAGTTGCTCGAGCTGCACGAGGAAGCGGTAAGTAGACGCCGCCAGCGCATCGGCCGTGCCGGCGTGAAGGTGTATGCCCGCGACGGCGAGGCTGGGAGTGGGGCTGAGGGCTGCGCTCATGTGCCAAAGAGTATCTTTGCTTGGCGCGATCCCGGCAATGGTGAAAACACCACGGAAGCCGATGCAAGGTTTGCGTCAGCGTTTAGACCGTCAACAGGTTCTCAGGCGTAGGTGATCCAGCTCGCGTGCTCGGGCGCGTCCAGGTGCGGCAGCGTGTTGTAGGTCACCAGCATGTGGCGCTTGGGCGTGAAGGCGAACTCGGTGAGTGAGCAGTTGCGTATGCGCAGGTTGAGCTCTATGGTGGTTTCCGGGCTGGTGCCCAGCACGTGGCCCACGGCCGTGGAGATAGGCCCGCCGCTGGAGACCAGCAGCACATTGCCGCTGTGCGTGCTGCGGATATGGTCCAGCACGTCGGTGATGCCGGCGACGAATTCCGTGTAACTGGGCATGCCCTTGGGGCTGACGACGCCGGCCATCCATTGCGTCAGGCCGTCGCGCAACAGGCGGAAATGGCCGCGGTATTCCTCGGGGGTGGTGGGTTTTTCCAGCTTGTGCGGATGGATCGCGCCTATCACCGCATGGCTGTCGTATTCATTCAATCCGGGCCGCTGCTCGGCTTGCATATCAATCCCCATGCCTTCGCAGATACCGGCAAAGGTGTTGACCTGGCGCTGCAGCGTGCCGGTGAAGGCCGCGTCAAAGCTGATGCCTTTGTACTTGAAGTATTCCCCCAGGCGAACACTTTGCTGGCGCCCTATGGGGCTGAGCACGTCGTAGTCGTCTTCGCCAAACGAGGCCTGGCCGTGGCGCACGAGGTAGAGGGTTCCCATGGGCAGATTGTGACGAAGCCGGAATGGGCTCCCAGTCCCGCGTGTGACCGCTCAGCCGTTCAGGAGCACCTTGGCGACAGTGGCAGTATCGACATTGCCGCCGCTCAGCGAAATGCCCACGACCTGCCCCTTTAATTGCGCACGCTCCTGCATCGCGGCGGCAAAACTCGCCGCGCCCGCGCCTTCGGCCACATTGTGGGTGTCGGCGTACAGCTCGCGCATGGCCTGGGCGACTTCGTCGTCCGTCACCTTCACGACGTGGTCCAGGTGCGGCCGCAGGATGTCCAGCGCGGCCGGGTCGGCAACGCGGCAGGCCATGCCGTCGGCCAGCTGCGTGGTCACGGGCGCTTCCACCACGCGGCCGGCGGCCAGCGAGTCGGCATAGGTGGTGGCATGTGCGCTCACCACCCCGACGATGCGCAGCTTGCGGCCCAGCGCCAGCTTGGCGGCAATCGCCGAGCAGGCGCCTGAGCCCTGGCCTATGGGCACATAGACCACGTCCAGCTGCGGCACGGCCAGCATGAATTCCCACCAGTAGGTGCTGACGCCGCGCAGCAGGTCGGCATGGAAGCTGGGCACCATGTGGGCGCCGCGCTCGGTGGCCAGTGCGATGGCGAACTCGCGGCTTGCCTGGAAGTCGTCGCCGTGCTCGATCAGCGTCACGCCGAGTGCGCGCATGGCGGCGTTTTTCTCCAGCGAGTTGCCGTGCGGAACCACGATGGTGCAGGCCACGCCGTGGGCGCGCGCCGCCCAGCCTATGCTCTGGCCGTGGTTGCCCCGCGTGGCGCTGACGACCTGCGCGGGCAGTTCGCCGCGCCGCTGCAGCGCCTCGAAGTAGGTGAGCCCGCCGCGCAGCTTGAAGGCGCCGACCGGTGTGTGGTTTTCGTGCTTGATCCAGCAGTCGGTGCCCAGGCGTTGGCTGGACAGGCCCCAGCAGTATTGCGGCGTGGCCTGGAATTCGCGGTACACCACGCAGGCCGCGTCTTCGATCTCGCGCAGCGAGGGCAGCAGCTTGCCGGCTCTTTCCAGCCCGGGCGCCCGATCCAGCACGGCGCTCATGTGGCCGCCCGTTTTTCGGTCAGCAGGCGCAGCGCCAGCAGGCCCAGCACCGTGCCCATCACATAACGCTGCACGCGCATCCAGCTGATGTTGCGGTTCAGGAAGCCGGCGATGGCCGCGGCAAAGCAGATCAGTACCGTGTTCACGCTGGTACTCACGCTGATCTGCACCGCGCCCAGCGTCAGGCTTTGCAGCAGCAGGTCGCCGCGCTCGGGGTGCAGGAACTGCGGGAAGAAGGAGAGGTAAAACATCGCCACCTTGGGATTGAGCAGGTTGGTCATAAAGCCCATGAGGAACAGCGTGCGCGGCGGGTCGTGTGGCAGTTCACGGGTTTCAAAGGGCGCGAGGCCGCCGGGCTTGACGGCCTGCCAGGCCAGCCACAGCAGATAGGCCGCGCCCGCCACCTTGATCGCGTCAAAGGCCACCGGCACGGCCAGCAGCAGCGCCGTGAGCCCGAAGGACGCGGCCAGCAGGTGCACCACAAAACCCAGGGCCACGCCACTGAGCGACACCAGGCCGGCGCGGGGGCCCTGGCACAGCGTGCGAGAGATGCAATAAATCATGTTGGGCCCGGGCGTGATCACCAGCACAAAGGCGGCAAGGGCAAACCAGGCGAGTTCGGTCGTGGTAAACATGGCATTCATAAGCTCTATATCCCCTTTGATTCAAGCGTGACAAGGCCGTGCGGCGTCTGCAGTGTGGCGATCAGGTTGGGCGGACCCTGCGACAGGCCCACACCGGCCAGGCCTATGGCCTCGTAGCCGGCACGCAAAGCGTCGGGTCTCGGGTGGCTGGCGTGCAGCGACTGCAGCGTGATGCCCGAGGGCGCCATGCTTTGGCTGGGATGGGTCTCGCCCCACTGGATCAGTGTCGGCAGCGCGCCATAGAACAGGCGCTGGCCGTCCTCGCGCACCGTGATCTTCCAGGACAGCAGGCCTTGCGGCGTCATGCGCGAAGCCTCCAGCAGCTCGCCGCGGTCCAGCCCCAGGCGCGCCAGCGCGCGCACGCCGCCCTGCGCCCGGGCGGTGGAGGCCGCGAAGTGCGCGAGCTGCGGCCCGCCTTTGCTGAGCTGCAGCTGCAGCTCCAGGTCGTCCAGGTCAAACCAGCGCCTGGCCGGGGCCGGGCGCGTGCAGGGCTTGCCCGGCTGGATTGCAATGATTTCAAAATAAGCCGTGGGGAAGGCCGGCGAGGCGATGCTGAAGAGCCGGTTGTGCGTGCCCATCAGCGCATGCTCGCCGCCCGGTCCCGGCGTGATGCCCAGCACGCGCTCGCACCACTGCACGCCCTGCTCCAGGCTGGCCGCCACTACCACCAGGTGGTCGACCTGCGAGGCCAGCGGAGGGGATGCGGTGGTGTTCTCCATGGCTTAAAGCGTCACGCTTCCATCGATGCAGCTCACCGACTCACCGCCCACCCAGACCTGGCCGGCGGCGTCGCGCCCCAGGTGCACCTGGCCCGCGCGGCCCAGGCACACGCCTTGCGAGGCGGTGTAGCGCTCGGGCGCATGGCCTTCGGCGATCAGCCACTGCGCCAGGCTGGCATTGAGGCTGCCGGTGACCGGGTCTTCGTCGACGCCGATGGGCGAGGCAAAAGCGCGCACTTCAAAGTCGGGCGCAAAAGACGGCTGGGACGCCGCAAACGCCCTGGCCTCGCGGTTGGCGCGGGCGATCAGCGGGGCGGCGTCTTCGTGCGGGTAGCGTGCAACGACGCCTATCTTGGTGCCCAGCTTGGCCAGTGCCCTGTGGTCGGGCGCCAGGCTCAGCACGGTCTCGGGGCTGTCCAGCAGCAGGCCCAGCCAGAGCGGGCCGTTGTCCAGGCATTGCGCGGCCAGCACCTGGCTGGCCTTGAGCCCCAGCGCCGTCGCCACCTGGGCCAGCACCGTGGGGCTGGGTGCCGAGCGCTTGAGCGCCGGCGCGGCAAAGGCCAGGCGCTGACTGCCGGGCTCGCGGCGGATCTTGACCAGGCCCACCTTGCATTCCTGCACGATGAAGTCTTTGGAATGCGGCTGCCCGCCGGCCTCCAGCCAGCTGTGGCAGCTGCCCAGCGTGGGGTGGCCGGCAAAGGGCAGCTCGCCGCCGGGCGTGAAGATGCGCACCCGGTAGTCGGCTGTGGCATCCGTGGGCGGCAGCAGGAAGGTTGTCTCCGACAGGTTGGTCCATTTGGCAAAACGCTGCATGGCGGCATCGTCCAGGCCGCTGCCGTCCAGTACCACGGCCAGGGGATTGCCGTAGTAAGGGGTCGGGGTGAATACGTCGACTTGCTTGAATGCGCGCTGCTTCATGGGGGTCCCGGTTTTCCAGAAAAAAGTTGAATGGTTGAAGATTTATGACAGGGGAAGGTCCAGCACGCCGCGCGAGGCCGGCCGCGCCAGCAGGTTTTGGTACCAGCGGTCCAGGTGGGGCCGCGCGGGCCGCGGCTGCGGCAGGCCGAACCAGCGGTGCATTTCGCAGCCCAGCGGGATGTCGGCCATGCCGAATTGCTCGCCGCCTATGTAGGCATGCTCGGCCAGGTGCGCGTCGAGCAAAGCCAGCAGCGGCTCGGTGGCGGCCACCGACTGCGCGATGAGTCCAGCATTGCGCTGCTCCGCCGGCGTGCGTATCAGCTGCACAAAAGCCGCGCGGCCGGCCGGGTTGAAGGTGGTCTGCTGCCAGTCCATCCACTGCTCGGCGGCAAAACGCTGCGGCAGCGCCGTAGGGTAGAAGTTGCCCGCCGAATATTTCGCGCACAGGTAGCGCACGATGACGTTGGACTCCCAGACGAGGACCTCGCCGTCTTCCATCAGCGGCACCAGCGCATTCGGGTTCTTGCGGCGGTAGTCGGCCTCCTTGACGATGCCGAACTGCCCGCCGGCATCGGTGCGCTGCAGGGTCAGGCCCAGTTCCTGGGCGGCCCAGACGACTTTGCGCACATTGATGGAGCTGATGCGCCCCCAGAGATGAAGCATGTCAGATTCCTTTGGAAGGTCGGTCGAGAAAAACAAGCCTGAGCGCGAGACCGGCCATGGTGAAAGCCAGCAGGCCGCGCTGGAATTTCGCGGCGCCGGGCCGCGCCTGCAGGCGGCGGCCTATCTGGCCGCTGAAGGCGCCGAGCATGGTGTTGAACACCAGCGCCAGCGCCGACAGCAGCACGCCCAGCACCAGCAGCTGCAAGGTCACGTGGCCGCGCGCCGGGTTCACGAACTGCGGCAGGAAGACCATGAAAAACAGCAGCGCTTTCGGGTTCACCAGGTTGTTGAGCCAGGCCATGCGCACAATGCGCGCGAAACCGGCGGGCTGGGCCTGCGCGTGATCACGCGCGCCGGCCGGCCGCAAGGCCTGCCAGGCCAGCCACAGCAAGTAGAGCGCGCCGGCGTAGCGCAGCACATCGAAGGAGGGCGGCCAGGCCGCGACCAGCGCGGTCACCCCCGTCGCGGCGCTGAGCGTGTGCACCAGGTCTGCCGCCGAGATGCCTATGGCCGCCGCAAAACCGCCGCGCACGCCGTGCGTCAGCCCGTGCGAGAGCACAAACGCCATGTTGGGGCCGGGCGAAATGAAAAGCGCCAGGACCGCCAGCACGAACAGCGACAGCGTGCCCGCGTCCATCATGCGGCCGCGCGCAATTCAGGCAGACCCGTGGGCAACTGCTCCCGGATCGCCGCGGCCAGAGCGGCGATGCCGATGTTGATCTGCTCGACGCTGGAGGTCACGAACGACAGGCGCAGCGTGCGGGCGTCGGCATGGTCGGCGTAAAAGGCCCAGCCGGGCACAAAGGCCACGTTGCGCTCCACGGCCTTGGGCAGCAGGTCGATGGCGTTCATGCCCTCGGGCAGGCGCACCCACAAAAACATGCCGCCGGCCGGCGTGTTCCAGCTCACGCCCTTGGGCATGTCGCGCTGCATGGCGGCCAGCATGGCGTCGCGCTGCGATTTGTAGAGCGCGCGTATGGTCGGCACGTGGCGTTCCAGGAAGTTGTTCTTCATGGTCTCGACGACCATGCGTTGGTTGAAGCCAGGCGTGTGCAGGTCGGCCGCCTGCTTGGCCTGCAGCAGCTTGGGGTAGAGCGATTTGGGCGCGACCATAAAGCCCAGGCGCAGGCCGGGCGCCAGGATCTTGGAGAAGGAGCCCATGTAGACGCAGCCCTCGGGGTTGCGAGCCGTCAGCGGCAGCGGCGGCGGCGTGTCGAACCACAGGTCGCCGTAGGGGTTGTCCTCGACGATGGGCAGGCCCAGGCGAGCGGCTTCGGCACTCAGTGCGGCACGGCGCGCCTCGCTCATGGTGCGGCCGGTCGGGTTCTGGAAGTTGGGCAGCACATAAAAGAAACGCGCGCCGGCGGCCTTGCTCGCCAGGTCGGCGATGTCAACGCCTTCCTCGTCGCTGGCCACGCCCACAACCTCGGGCTCCATGGGCGTGAAAGCCTGCAACGCGCCCAGGTAGGTGGGTGTTTCCACCAGCACGCGGCTGCCGGCGTCTATCAATATCTTGGCGATCAAATCGAGGCCCTGCTGTGAGCCGGTGGTGATCAGCACCTGGGCCGGATCGACCTCCCAGGGCAGCATGGCGGCCACCATCTCGCGCAGCGGCGCGTAGCCTTCGCTGGCCGCGTACTGCAGCGCCGCATGGCCGTCCTCGCGCAGCACCTTGTCGCAGGCCTCGCGGAAGGCGGCGACCGGAAAGGTCTTGGGCGAGGGCAGGCCCCCAGCGAAGCTGATGATGCCGGGCTTCTCGGTGACCTTGAGGATCTCGCGGATCACCGAAGGGTTCATCTTGTGGGCGCGCTGCGCCTGGGTCCATGTCATGTCGCTCATCTCACTCTCCTCCTTGGGGGGCCGCCGCGGGCGGCCCGGCTCACACAATGGTTGAAAAATTCAGGGTGCTACGGCGCACGGCTGCCGGGTATGGCAACCATGATCGCAGGCTGGCGGTTTTGCGCAAGAAACTTTCATGCGGCCGCTCAATCCACCACAAACAGGGTGGCGCCCAGCGGCGAGGTCGAGCGGTGCGCTTCGGCTTGGTCGGCGACCTGGTAGCTCATGCCGGGCTCCAGCGTGAAGCTGCGGCCGTCCTCGAGCTCGGTGTGCAACTGGCCCTGCAGGCACAGCAGGATGTGGCCTTTTTGGCACCAGTGGTCGGACACATAGCCCGGCGTGTACTCGACCATGCGCACGCGCACGTCGCCGAACTTCTGCGTGCGCCAGAAGGCCTTGCCTTCCAGGGCCGAATGTTCGGTGCGGTCCACGGCGGACCAGTCGGTAGTGCCGAAGGGAATGTTGGCGATGTTCATGCGGGAACTCCCTGGCTGCGGTCGCGCTGGTTGGGCGTGATGTGTTCGATCTTGCCGTCGCCGTAGGAGCGCAGCACCTGCGAGATGACAATGTGAAATCCCTTGTACCACTGGGTGTACTGGCGTTTGGCTTCCAGGTGCTTGGGGTGGGCCGAGAAAGCGCGCAGCGCCTCCTGGTTGTCCCAGAAATAGGTCGCGTTGCTGCGCGTGCCGTCGGGCGAGCGCCAGGTTTCCGCGCCCAGGTAGCCCGGAGTGGCATGGGCAGCCTCCTCGATCAGCGCGTCCAGCGCGTGGAAGCGCTCGTCGTAGGTGCCGGGCTCGAAAATAAAAGAGGCGCAGTACATCAGGTCTTCCTTGGGTGCAGCAATGAAGGAGGCATGGCGGCCGGCTGGTGCACCGGCATTTTTTTGCCGATGAACACGGTAGCGATCACCGCCAGCCCGAAGCCCACGGTCACGGCGTCCAGGCGTTCGCCCAGCAGCGGCACCGCGAACAGCATGGACATAAACGGCTGCAGCAACTGCACCTGGCTTACGCGCACCGTGCCGCCCAGCGCCAGGCCGCGGTACCAGGCGAAAAAACCCAGCCACATCGAAAACACCGCCACGTAACCAAAGCCCCACCAGGCGGACGCCTTGATGGCAGCAGCAGGCCAGCTGATGGCGGCCAGCGGCAAGGTCAGCGGCAGGGACAGCAGCAACGCCCAGCAGATCACATGTTCAGCCCGCATGCTTTGCGACAGCCTGGCGCCGTAGCCATAACCCACGGCGGCGCACAGCACGGCGGCCAGCAGCAGCAAGTCCGCCAGGCTGATGGAGAGGCCGCCGCTGCCTGATCGCAAGAGGGCAAAAGCCACCACCAGCGCGCTGCCCAGGGCGGCGCACAACCAGAAGCCGGCGGACGGGCGCTGGCGGTGCAGCAAGGCGCCCACGGCGGCGGTCGCCAGCGGCAGGGCGCCGATGATCACGGCGGCATGCACGGCCTCCACATAACGCATGGCAATCGAGGTGAACAGCGGAAAGCCGAAGACCACACCGCCCGCCGTGGCAGCCAGCGGCCACCAGTCCTGGCGCTTGGGAAAGGGCGCGCGCGTGGCCAGCAGGAACACCGCCGAGAGGCCCGCCGCCACCACGGCGCGGCCCAGCGCGATGAAGATGCCGGACATCTGCGGCGCATCCGGCGTGCCTACGGCCAGCCGCGTCATGGGCAGCGTGACCGAAAAGATCACGGTGCCCAGCAGGCCCAGCCACAGGCCTTTGCTGATTTGCGCGTGGGGGCTCATATAAAGAGCATCCAGATTGCGGTGGCCACCAGCACGGCCGCCATGGCGTAGTTGAACCAGCGCAGCCGCAGGCCGCTGCCGTCGGGGCCGCAAAGCCAGTCGCGCAGCAGCGAGCCGGCCAACGCATACACCATGTTGCTCACAAAGGCATACGCCAGCATCACAGGCAGCACGGTGGCCAGGCGCAGGGCGGGCGCCTCGCGGCCGGCGATCCAGCCGCTGACGATGGCCAGCGCCAGCATCCAGGCCTTGATGTTGACGAATTGCAGCGCCGCGCCCTGCCAGAAGGTGACGTTCAGCCGGGAGGCGTCGGCCGGGCTGAGCTGGCGCGATTGGGAAACCTTGAAGGCCAGCCACAGCAGGTAGGCCACGCCGATGATCTTGACGGCCCAGCTCAGCAGCGGCACCGCCAGCACCAGCGCGCCCAGGCCCAGCGCGCAGACCAGCAGCAGCGCCCCCCAGCCCACGGGCACGGCGCAGACAAAGGGCAGCGCGCGGCGGAAACCGTGATTGGCGCCCAGCGCGGTGGACAGCGTGGTGTTGGGCCCGGGCGAAAAACTCATCGCCGTGGCCAGCACCAGTAAAGCCGTAAATTCTTGCCAGTTCATGTTTCCCACTTTATAGTTGAAAGCAGTACACCACCAATACAGTTAGCGGTACAAATTCCAAAACTGTATTGGTCAAATAATCAGCACACCACGCCCTGCCGAGGGCGGTGAACAGGAGAAAGGCCGAGCCATGTTGATGAAAGCCGCTTCACAATCCCTGACCGAACAGCTCTCGGCGCGTTTTGCCGAGCGCATACGCAGCCGCCTGCTGGCGCCGGGCGCGCGCCTGCCATCGGTGCGGCTGTGCGCCGAGCAGCAGGGCGTGAGCGTCTCCACCGTGGTGGCCGCGTATGACCAGCTGCTGGCGCAGGGCCTGGTGGTGGCGCGCAAGAACCGCGGTTTTTTTGTGCGCGATGCCTCGCTCAATGCGGCTTCGGCGCCCGCCGCCAAAGCGCCTGCGGCGGCGCACACCGGAAAACATGGAGCGGCGCAGGCGGCCGACCTGGCGCCGCTGGGCGCCTGGAGCACCGCCAGCTGGATGGCCACGCGCCAGGCGCCGGTTGACGCCACCGCGCTGATACGCGGCATGTTCCACAAGGTCAGCAACAAGCCGCAGCCCGGCATGGGCGTGTTTCCGCCCGACTGGCTGGAAACCACCTTCATGCCCGCAGCCGTGCGCAAGGTCACCAGCGTCAGCGCGCTGCGGGATTTTTCGCTGCAGTACGGCGAGCCCATGGGCGACAGCGGCCTGCGCCGTGCGCTGTCGCAGAAACTGAGCGCGCTCAATGTGCATGCCGTCCCCGAGCAGATCATCACCACCGTGGGCGCCACACATGCGTTGGATATCGTGAGCCGCACGCTGCTGCGCGCCGGCGACTGCGTGATGGTGGAGGAGCCCGGCTGGGCCGTGGAGTTCGCCCGGCTGGACGCCTTGGGCATGCGCATACTGCCGGTGCCGCGCCGCGCTGACGGGCCCGACCTTGAAGTGATGGCGCAGTACTGCGAAATCCACCAGCCCAAGCTGTTTGTCAGCGTCAGCGTATTCCACAACCCCACCGGCTATTGCCTCACGCCGGGCAGCGCGCATCGCGTGCTGCAGCTGGCGATGCAGCACAACTTCCACATTGTTGAAGACGACACCTACAGCCACCTGGCGCCCGAACACGCGACCCGGCTGTGCTCGCTCGACGGCCTGCAGCGCACGATTTACGTCAGCGGTTTCGCCAAAATCCTCGCGCCGGGCTGGCGCGTCGGTTTCATGGCAGCGCCCCCCGACCTGGTCGAGCGCCTGCTGGACACCAAGCTGCTGGCCACGCTGACCACACCGGCCCTGCTGGAAAAAGCGCTGGCCTGGTGCATAGACCAGGGCCAGCTGCGCCGCCATGCCGAGCGCATACGCACCCGGCTCGATGCCGCACGCGCGCGCAGCGTCAAGCTGGCAATTGCCCACGGCTGCAACTTCGCGACCGAGCCTGCCGGCCTGTTCGGCTGGGTGGACACCGGCGTGGACACCGATGCGCTGGCCCAGCGCATGCTCGACGAGGGCTACCTGATCGCCCCGGGAGCGCTGTTCCACGCGGTGCGGGCGCCCAGCACGCTGATGCGGATCAATTTTGCGACCACGCAGGAGGCGGCGTTCTGGAAGGTTTTTGCCAGGTTGAGAGATGCGGTGAAGTAGCCGGGTCTTGCTCCGGCTGGGCGCGCTCTTCCCCTTCTCTCCTTCTCCTCTCTTCGTCTTTCTGCTTACTCTGCTAAAGACGGCTGGCCGGGGTCGCCCGGCATGCGACTCACTTTTTTTGCTTCGCCAAAAAAAGTAAGCAAAAAAAGGCGACCCTGGTTCCTGCGTCCCTTCGCTTCGCTACGGGCAACCTGCGGTGCTCGGTCCAGCCGGGGTCAAAAACAACTCGCCTTCGGCTCAAACAAGTTTTTGCCCTGATCCGTCTGGCCCTGCGCTCCTCGGCGCATCCACAAGGGGTGGGGACAAGGAATGCCAAACAGCCGAATACCAATACCGAATACCTGAAGAAACAAGGACTCGCCATGGCGAACCCTTGTTTGTCTTGGTTTGTTCTTTGGTATTTGTCTCCTGTCCCCGATCCCGATTGCCCCGTCCTGGCTGGGCCGAGGAGCGCAGACGTAGGCGGATCAGGGATCGCGCTTGTTTGAGC
>NZ_JBKBEX010000021.1:0-91853 GCF_047303325.1 Polaromonas sp. CT11-55
CTCACCCCCACCCTCTCCCCCGGAGGGGGCGAGGGAGTAATACCCTGGGGCCCATCTTCGGTTAGGATGCTTCCGGGCCGGCCCCATTGCCGGCCACGTCGCTCGGACGGTTCCGGGCGCTTACGTGAAAGTTATCCTATGTCCGCTTCCCCAGGCAAGCGCCGCTTTGCGCGCATTGACCGCCTTCCTCCCTACGTTTTCAACATCACGGCCGAGCTCAAACTCGCGGCGCGCAGGCGCGGCGAGGACATCATCGACATGAGCATGGGCAACCCCGACGGCGCCACGCCGGCGCATATCGTGGCCAAGCTGGTCGAGGTCGCGCAGCGGCCCGACACCCACGGCTATTCGGCCAGCAAGGGCATTCCGCGGCTGCGACGCGCGATTTCGCACTGGTACCAGAGCCGCTACCAGGTGGCGATAGACCCGGACACCGAAGCCATCGTGACCATAGGCTCCAAAGAGGGCCTGGCCCATTTGATGCTGGCCACGCTGGACCGGGGCGATACCGTGCTGGTGCCGGACCCGAGCTATCCCATCCATATTTACGGCGCGGTGATCGCCGGGGCCGACATACGCTCGGTGCCGCTGACGCCGGACACGGATTTTTTTGCCGAACTCGAAAAAGCCATACGCGGCAGCTACCCCAAGCCCAAGATGATGGTGCTGGGTTTCCCGTCGAACCCGACGGCGCAGTGCGTGGAGCTGGAGTTTTTCGGGAAGGTCATCGCGCTGGCGCGCAAGCACGACATCTTTGTGGTGCACGACCTGGCCTATGCCGATATCGTGTTCGACGGCTGGAAAGCGCCCTCCATCATGCAGGTGCCCGGCGCCAAGGACATCGCGGTGGAGTTTTTCACGCTGTCCAAGAGCTACAACATGGCGGGCTGGCGCGTGGGCTTTATGGTCGGCAACCCCGACCTGGTGGCAGCGCTGGCACGCATCAAGAGCTACCACGACTACGGCACCTTCACGCCGCTGCAAGTCGCGGCGATTGCGGCACTCGAAGGCGACCAGCAATGCGTGAAAGACATCGCCGCGCAATACCAGGCGCGACGCGACGTGCTCTACAAGGGCTTGATCGAAGCCGGCTGGCCGGTGGACTGCCCCAAGGCCTCGATGTACATCTGGGCGCGTATTCCCGAGGCGTACCGCAAGCTCGGTTCGCTGGAGTTTGCGAAGCAGCTGCTGGAAAAAGCCAAGGTGTGTGTGTCGCCTGGCATTGGCTTTGGCGACCATGGGGATGACTATGTTCGGTTTGCGTTGATTGAGAATGAGGCGCGGATTCGGCAAGCGGTGAGGGGGATTAAGGCCATGTTCAAGGCCGATGGAGTGAAGTAGGTTGGCCGGGTCTTGCTCCGGCCTTGCGCGCTCTTCATCCTTATCCTCCTCTTTCCTCTTTTTAGTTTTGCTGGCCGGGTCTCGCCCCGGCGGGCGACTTACTTTCTTTTGCTTCGCCAAAAGAACGTAAGCAAAGAAAAGGCGACCCGCAGTCTGGGTCCCTACGCTGCGCTACGGGCAACCTGCGGTGCTCGAGCCAAGCGGGGTCAAAAACAACTCGCTTCGCTCAAACAAGTTTTTGCCCTGATCCGCTTGTCTCTGCGCTCCTCGGCCCAGCCAGGACGGGGCAATCGGGAGCGGGGACAGAAAACCAAGAAGACAAATACAAACAAGGACACGCCATGGCGTGTCCTTGTGGTTTTCGGTATTGGTATTTTTCTCCCACCCCCTTGTGTATGCGCCGAGGAGCGGAGGTTCAGGCGGATAAGGGATCGCGTTGTTTGAGCGAAGCGCAGCGCAGCGAGTTTAGCGAGACCCCGCCTGAACCGAGCACCGCAGGTTGCCCGCAGCGAAGCGGAGGGACGCAGCAACCAGGGTCGCCTTTTCTTTGCTTACGTTCTTTTGGCGAAGCAAAAGAAAAGTGAGTAGCCGCCGGGCTACCCCCGGCCAGCAGGAGTAAGAAGAGAACCCTATCCACAAAATGACCTCGGAAGTAAACTGACAGCCTCAAAAACCATGACACCCCCTACCCACACTCCCGACTGGTTGCGCGAACTGCGGGCAGGCGCAATCGTCCCCCCATTGCGCCCGCGCGTCCCCCTTTGGGCTGGCGAATCGGTGATCGGCTCTGTGGAGCCGGGCTTCTTCCACAAGCTGGCCCTGCATGCGATGACGGACGGTGACCACCCCCTCCTCAAGGAAGAGCGCCCCGGAGCCCTGGGCTGGCGCGTGATGGGTGATGTGACGACGAGCTTGAACAAGATTGCGGTTGCGCTGCACGAGGCGGGCCTGGCTGGCGCCTGGCGTGACGAGCAGCTCGCGGTGCCGGACCAGTTCGGCCACCGCAAGGGCACGGTGGAGCGGGCGGCTGTGCGGCCGCTGGGCATCACCACGCTGGCGGTGCACCTGGTGGGGCAGTCGCCCGACGGGCGTTTCTGGGTGCAGCAGCGTGCTTTCAACAAGTCCAACGACCCGGGCCTGTGGGACACGCTGATGGGCGGCATGGTCTCCGCGGCCGACACGGTGGAAACCGCGCTTACGCGCGAGACCTGGGAAGAGGCCGGCCTGCATGTGAGCCAGTTGCTGGCCATGCGCTATGGCGGGCGGCTGGTGGCGCGGCGCCCGTCTACGGACGGCAAGGGCGCGGGCTATGTGGTGGAAGACATCGACTGGTATGTCTGCACCGTGCCCGAAGGCATGGCGCCGGACAACCAGGACGGTGAGGTCGAGCAGTTCCGCCTGATGGATGCCGCGGAGTTGCTGGACGCCATGCAGCGCGGCGAGTTCACGCCTGAGGCGGCCCTGATCCTCTCGGACGCCATGGGCCTGGCCTGAGCCCGGCCCCAGCGGCTTAGCTCTGGTCGGTGAGCGCCGAAGCGCGCAGCCGGTTGGGTGCCAGCGCGCCGGCTGAATCAAGAATCGGGTAGGCGATAGAGCAGATGTGCGAGTTGATGCGCTTGAGTTCGCTGATCAAATCGATGTGCAGTGAGCTGGTTTCCAGGCTTTGCACCGTGTTGGCCGAGAGCCGGCCCAGGTGGGTGGTGGCGTAGGCGCGTTCCAGGTCGCGAAAACGCGCTTTTTCCTCGAGCAGTTTTTGTGCGTCGCGCACCGTGCCGTTGAGGAACACGCTCATGCCCAGGCGCAGGTTGTCGACCAGGCGCTCGTGCAGCTCGACGATCTCGGCCATGCCGGCTTCCGAGAAATTGCGGCCCGGCTTGATTTTTTTGTCTTCGATGTCGATCAGCACGCGTTCGATGATGTCGCCTATCTGCTCCATGTTGATGGTGAAGCTGATGATGTCGGTCCAGCGGCGGCTTTCTTCTTCGGCCAGGGCCTCGCGCGAGATCTTGGTCAGGTAGTACTTGATCGAGGAATACAGCTCGTCGACGACGTCGTCCATCTTGCGCAGGTCTTCGGCCAGCTTGAGGTCGTTGTTGCGTATGACCTGCAGCACGCCGAGCAGCATGCTCTCCACCACGTCGGCCTGGTGCAGCGCTTCGCGCGCGGCGCAGGAGATGGCCAGCGAGGGCGTGGCCAGGGCCGAAGGGTCCAGGTGGTGCGGGCGCCCGCCGGCCTTGTTCTTGTCGGGCTTGGGCAGCAGCTTTTCCACCCAGCGTGCGATCACCTGCGTCCAGCCTATGAAGACCGCGCCCACCAGCAGGTTGAAGGCCAGGTGGAACAGCACGACCATGGTGGTCGGCTCGTCCAGGTAGGGCCGCACATGGCGCAGCCACAGGCCTATGAGCGGCGCGGCGATCACGATGCCCAGCAGCTTGAACAGCAGGTTGCCCAGCGGCACCTGCCGCACTTGCACGGGCGAGCGCAGCGTGGTCAGCACGGCCAGCAGGCCGCTGCCCAGGTTGGCGCCCAGCACCAGGCCCAGCGCCACATCGAGGGGAATCACGGCCGAGGCGGCCAGCGTGGCCGTGAGCAGCACGATGGCCAGGCTGGAATACGAGACCACGGCCAGGAAGGCGCCGGCGGTGATTTCGAGCAGCAGGTCGCTGCTCAGCGAGCCCAGCAAGGCCTTGACGGCCGGCGCCTGGGTCAGCACCTCGGTGGAGGCCGTGACCAGGCGCAGCGCCAGCAGCATCAGGCCCAGGCCGATGAGCACGCGGCCCACGCGGCCGACGTTGGTGTCCTGGCGCGAGATGAACAGCACCACGCCGGCGAAGATAAAGAGCGGCGACAGCCAGGACAGGTCGAAGGAGAACACCACGGCCATCAGGCTGGTGCCTATGTCCGCGCCCAGCATCACGGCCAGCGCCAGCGGCAAGGTGACCAGGCCCTGGCCGACAAAGGAAGAGACGATGAGCGAGGTGGCGGTGCTGGACTGCACCAGCGCCGTGACGCCTATGCCCGAGACCGCGGCGGCGAGCCGGTTGCTGATGCTGACGGCCAGCACGTGGCGAAGGTTGGCGCCGAAGACGCGCAGTATGCCGGTGCGGACCAGGTGGGTGCCCCAGACCAGCAGCGCGATCGCCGCCAGGAGATTCAACAAGTGCTTCATGCGGTGATTGTCCGTTCAACAAGGCCCGCGCGGTGTGCCGCGGGCGTCAGGGGAGAAGCAAAGGCCAACAGGCCTTCGAGGCCGGTCATCAAATGGTAAAGCGAAGAGGCCGGCGAGGGCGCGAGGTCAAAACCGCCGTCCTCGCGCTGCCATTCATGCCACAGGCCGGGAATGTCGGTGGCCAGGAAGCGCATCAGGCCGGTGAAACTGCCGGCCGCGGCAGCCTGGAACGCCTGGGTGCTGGCCGTATCGCCCAGGCCTTGGGTGGCGAACAGCAGCGAGGTCCTGAGCCTTTCGGTCTGCGCCCAGAGCCGAGCCCTGCGGTCCGTGGGCTTGCCCGCCTCATCGACGGCAAACAGCGCGACCTGGCGTTCGTTGTCTATGCCGAAGGAGCGGCCGAAGTTTTCGAGCGCAATGGCTTCGCTGCGTGCGTGGATGCCCAGCAGGCCCTCGGCCTGCAGCAGCAGGTACGCCCATTCAAACTGGTGGCCGGGTTCATACAGTCGCTCCTGGGGCGTGCCCAGTGGCGCCCAACCTGCAGTGAAGAGTTCGCCGATGGCCCGGTTGGCGCGATTGCCGGGATGGATCAAGCGCGCGGTCGCCAGTTCGCACAGCGCCAGGGCCGCCGGGCGGAAACGGCCTTCCACCCCCACGGCCACCCAGGCCAGCAGGGCTTCGAGCAAATGCATGAGCGGATTGGACTTGAGGATGGGTTGCTGAGGCAGGCCGTCGTAATAGCCGCCTTCGCCATGCGCCAGCGCGGCTTCGATTTGCCGCAGCAGGGCCTGGGCGGTGTCCAGAAGTTCGCGCGGCCGGCCCTCGGCTTCATAGGCATGGGCCAGCGCGAACAGCACAAAGGCCTGGTCGTAGAGGTCTATGCTTTCGTCGCGGGTGTCCAGCGTGCTGCGGAACAGGCCGTCAGGCCGGGGGTAGCGCGAGAGCATGAAGGACAGGCCATGCCGCATGGCCGCCTGCCAGGGGCCGCTCCAGCCCAGGGCGCCGGCCCGGGCATACACATAGGTCTGCCGGGCCTGGACCCGCACGCGCACCGGCTTGCCGATGGGCAGGCCGTCCTGGCCGAGCTTTTCATGGAAACCGCCGCCCTCGTGGTCCGCGCCGCGCTCCCACCACAGGGGCAGGGCCGACTCGAACAGCCAGTGCCTGGCGTGCCGGCCCGTGTCGGCGAGAAAAGAGGGGAAGGACTCTGGGGGCATCAAGCGTGGCAAAAAACGGGTTGGGCGTGCGTTGTTGTTCGTCAGGCGGCCGCGGCGCGGCCAGAACCTGATTTTGCACCCCAAATCGCTGTTTTTTGCGGAATCGGGCGATGCCTTGCCCGAAGCTGTGGAAACCCCGGCACAGGACCTAACTGGTTTTGCGCACCCGCAACAGCTCGTCCAGGATCAGGCAGACCGCGCCCACGGTGATGGCGCTGTCGGCGATGTTGAAGGACGGGAAGTACCAGCCGCCCCAGTGGAACTGCAGGAAGTCCACGACATAGCCGTGCATCGCGCGGTCAATCACGTTGCCCAGGGCGCCGCCCAGGATGCAGGCCAGCGCGAAGCAGAACAGCTTTTGCCCAGCGTGCGAGCGCAGCATCCACAGGATGAACAGCGCCGCCGCGACGCCGATGGCGGTGAAGAACCAGCGCTGCCAGCCCGAGGCTTCGGCCAGGAAGGAAAAGGCCGCGCCGGTGTTGTGCACCCGCACCACGTTGAAGAAGCTGGCCACGTAGGTGGAGTCGCCCAGGCGGTAATAACCCAGGATCAGCACCTTGGTGAACTGGTCGGCGATCAGGATGATGAGCGCCAGGCCCAGCCAGGGGAGGAGCGAGCTTGGGGAGCGCGTGAAGGTGGTTTTGGCCATTACGCGTATTTCCGGTCTTCACCAGCGCCGAACAGGTTGCTGGTGCAGCGGCCGCAGATCGTTGGGTGGGCCGGGTCATGGCCCACGTCGGCGCGGTAGTGCCAGCAGCGTTCGCATTTGGCGTCGGTGCTGGGCGTCACCTTGGTGGCAACCGCGCTTGCGGCGGCCACTTCGATGGCGGAGGTGATGAAGACGAACTTCAGGTCTTCACCCAGGCCGGCCAGCAGCGCGTGGTCCCCGGCCGGCACTTCCAGCATCACATTGGCCTGCAGCGAGGAGCCCACCTTGCCGTCGGCGCGCAGGGTTTCGATGTCCTTGTTGACGGCGTCACGCAGCTCGCGGATGCGCGACCACTTGGCCAGCAGCGCCGCGTCGGGCGCGGGGAACTCGGAGTACGTTTCCATGAAGATGGACTCGGACGAGCCGAACACCTTCCAGGCCTCTTCGGCCGTGAAGCTCAGGAAGGGCGCCATCCAGCGCAGCATGGCGTGCGTGATCTGCCAGAGCGCGGTCTGCGCGCTGCGGCGGGCCAGCGATTTGGGGCCGGTGGTGTAGAGCCGGTCCTTCAGGATGTCGAGGTAGAAGGAGCCCAGGTCTTCACTGCAGTAGATCTGCAGCTTGGAGACCACCGGGTGGAATTCATAGACCTCGTAGTGCGCCAGGATGTCGGCCTGCAGCTGCGAAGCGCGGCTCAGCGCGTAGCGGTCGATTTCCAGCATCTGCTCAAACGGCACGGCGTCCTTGGCCGGGTCGAAGTCGCTGACGTTGGCCATCAGGAAGCGCAGCGTGTTGCGGATGCGGCGGTAGGCATCGACCACGCGGGCCAGGATCTTGTCGTCTATGCCCAGGTCGCCCGAGTAGTCGGTGGAGGCGCACCACAGGCGGATGATCTCGGCGCCCAGCTTGTCGCTGACTTCCTGCGGCACCACCACGTTGCCTTCGCTCTTGCTCATCTTGCGACCCTTGCCGTCCACGGTGAAGCCGTGCGTGAGCAGGCCCTTGTAGGGCGCGCGGTCGTACATCGCGCAGGCGGTGAGCAGCGAGGAATGGAACCAGCCGCGGTGCTGGTCGTGGCCCTCGAGGTAGAGGTCGGCCGGCCAGGTCGATTGCGCGGCATGGCTGTGGCGCAGCACGTGGTCGTGCGTGGTGCCGGAGTCGAACCAGACGTCGAGGATGTCGGTGCTCTTGATGTAGTCGGCCGCCTCGGCGCCCAGGATGGATTCGGCGCTGGCCTTGCTCCAGGCCTCGATGCCGCCGGCCTCCACCATGCGGGCGGCCTGGTCCATGATTTCCATGGTGCGCGGGTGCAGCTCGCCGGTGGCGGTGTGGATAAAGAAGGGCAAGGGCACGCCCCAGTTGCGCTGGCGGCTGATGCACCAGTCGGGGCGGCCGGCGATCATGTCGCGCAGCCGGGCCTTGCCGTTTTCGGGATAGAAGCTGGTTTCCTCGATGGCGGCGAGGGCCAGCTCGCGCAGGGTCTTGCCGGCCTTGTCGCTGGCGAACACGCCCTGGGTGCCGGCGGTCTCGCCGTCCATGCGGATGAACCACTGGGCCGCCGCGCGGTAGATCACCGGCGTCTTGTGGCGCCAGCAGTGCGGGTAGCTGTGCTGGATGTCTTGCGTGGCGAAGAGGCGGCCGTGCTCGCGCAGCTTGTCGATGACCAGCGGGGCAGCCTTCCAGATGTTGAGGCCGCCGAAAAACGGCAGCTCGTCGACGTAGCGGCCGTTGCCCTGCACCGGGTTGAGGATGTCCTCATGGGCGATGCCGTTGGAGACGCAGGAGTTAAAGTCTTCCACGCCGTAGGCGGGCGAGGAGTGCACGATACCGGTGCCGTCGTCGGCGGTGGCGTAGTCGGCCAGGAACACCGGGCTGAAGCGGCGATAGCCCGGGTCGGCGTCGTAGAACGGGTGCTCGAAGTTGATCTTCGCGAGGTTTTCGCCCTTGGTGACGGCGATGACGCGGCCTTCGAGCTGGAAGCGCTCCAGGCATTTGTCGACCAGCACCGAGGCCAGCACCAGCAGCCCGCGCTCGGTGTCCACCAGCGAATATTCGAGGTCGGGGTTCAGGTTCAGCGCCTGGTTGGCGGGGATGGTCCATGCGGTCGTGGTCCAGATGACCGCGAAGGCATCCTTGGCTAAAGCGGCCTGGCCGAAAGCCAGCGCCAGCTTTTGCGGCTCGGCGCATTTGAAGCCGACATCCAGCGTGCTGGATTTTTTGTCGGCGTATTCGATTTCAAACTCGGCCAGCGAGGAGCCGCAGTCAAAACACCAGTAGACGGGCTTGAGGCCGCGGTAGACAAAACCGCGCTCCATGATGCGTTTGAGCGCGCGGATTTCATTGGCTTCGTTGCCGAAGTCCATGGTGCGGTAGGGGTTGTCCCACTCGCCGAGCACGCCCAGGCGCTTGAAGTCGGCCCGCTGGCCCTCGATCTGCTCGGTGGCGAAGGCGCGGCTCTTGGCTTGCACTTCATCGCGCGGCAGGTTGCGGCCGTGCAGTTTTTCGATCGCGTTTTCGATCGGCAGGCCGTGGCAGTCCCAGCCGGGCACGTAGATGGCGTCCAGTCCCTTGAGCTGACGCGCCTTGACGATCATGTCTTTGAGGACCTTGTTGACGGCGTGGCCGATGTGGATCTTGCCGTTGGCATAGGGCGGGCCGTCGTGCAGCACGAACTTGGGCTTGCCGGCGCGTACGTCGCGCAGCTTTTTGTAAATGCCTTTGTCGTCCCACTCCTTGGCCCAGCCGGCTTCGCGCTTGGGCAGGTCGCCGCGCATGGGAAACGGGGTGTCGGGCAGGTTCAGGGTGCTGCGGTAATCGGTTTTGGTCTCGGACATGGGATGCTCTTGGAATGCTTTTTGTTAGGGCGGCCCGCAAAAGCGGGGCGCCGGCCATACGGTGAGGAGGAAAGCCATCCGCCGTGAAAGCAGGGCGGGGCCAGAGGCGACGAGATCGTCTAAATTCGGTCGCGCGTGGTCTGGCGGCTGGTTTCCGTGTGCATGGCGGCTGAAAACGACTGGGGCAGGGCAAAAAACGCCCGCGCCTCGTCGCAGTCCTTGGCGATGCCTGTTTTCAGGCTCTCCAGGCTGTCGTATTTCAGTTCGTCGTGCAGTTTGTGCAGCAGTTCCACACGGATGATTTTACCGTATGCCCCCTCGGGCCCCAGGGCGGCCGGCCATTCGAGGCAATGGGTCTCCAGCAGCACCCGCCCGCCGTTGACGTCGGCCGGGTCCAGCGAGGGCCGTATGCCCAGGTTGGCCACGCCCGGGATGGGCTTGTCGCCCAGGCCGTGCACCTGCACCGCAAATATTCCGCCGGCGGCCGGTTTCCAGTGGGAAAAACGCAGGTTGAGGGTGCGAAAACCCAGGTCGCGCCCCAGTTTGCGGCCGTGCACCACATGGCCGGAAACGCTGTAGGGCCGGCCCAGCAGGCCGGCGACACGGTCCATGCGGCCCTGGGCCAGGGCTTCGCGTACGGCCGAGCTGGAAACCCGGGTGCCGTGCACCTCGTAGCTGTTCATGCGGGCCACGTCAAAACCCAGGCGCTCGCCGGCGGCGTCCAGCATGGCGTAGTCGCCCACCCGCTTGGCGCCGAAGCGGAAATCGTCGCCCACCAGCACGTATTTCACCCCCAGGCCGCGCACCAGCACGTCCTGGATAAAGGCCTCGGCCGGCTGGGAGGCCAGCGCGGCGTTGAAGGGCAGGACCACGCACTGGTCTATGCCGCAGCGGGCGAGCTCGGTGAGCTTGTCGCGCAGGGTGGCGATGCGGGCCGGCGCGAGTTCGGGTTTGCGCGCCACGGCGGCGAAATAGTCGCGCGGATGGGGTTCAAAGCTCATCACGCAGCTGGGCACCCCGCGGTGCTGGGCCTCGTTTTTCAGCAGCGCCAGCATGGCCTGGTGGCCGCGGTGCACGCCGTCGAAGTTGCCTATGGTCAGGGCGCAGTGTTCGGCCAGCTGGGGATGGTGGTAGCCACGGAAAACTTTCATGGGGGCAATTATCGTTTTTGTAGCGCCGGAGCCCGGTTGAACGGGGCTTGAACGTGGTTAATGGGGGAATTTGGGGGCGGTTTTCATGATTTCACTGTATATTGATACACAGTACCGTGTCTCATGCGTCGTCCACCTTGATGGAGGTTCGTTTTGAAGGTCTTGAAGCTCTCAGCCCAGGGATTGCCACAATCGTGGATCAGCCTTGAACAAGCCGTGTTGCATTACGCGGCCGACGAGGTGCGCTGGGAGATGGGCGCGCGGGTGGTGACCTTCCATGGCGGCCACAACGCGATCACGGGCCAGCAGTCCATCATCACGGTCAACAGCATCATAGGCACCAAGGGCGTGCCCAACATCAACCCCTTTGACCTCAAGCCGGGCCTGACCAACGGCAAGCTGTTTGCCCGCGACCGCAATGTGTGCGCCTACTGCGGCGGGCATTTCCACGAGGAAGACCTGACGCGCGAGCACATCATCCCCTTCGCGCAAAACGGCATAGACACCTGGATGAACGTGGTGACGGCCTGCCGCGCCTGCAACCACCGCAAGAGCAGCCGCACGCCCGAGCAGGCCCACATGCCGCTGCTGTACACGCCTTATGTGCCCAGCCTCTGGGAAGACTTCATCCTGCGCAACCGCCGCATCCTGGCGGACCAGATGGAGTTTTTGATGGCGCATATTCCCAAAACGTCACGCCTGCACGCGTGACGCCCCGGGCTCAAGCCCGGCCCCAGCTCAAGCGAATACGCCGGCCGTCTCCTGCATGCGGCTCGACACCTCGCCCAGGTGGTGCAGCGTGTCGCCGAAGGTCATTTCCAGTTGGGTCAGCTTCTTGAAGTAGTGGCTCACGATGTATTCGTCGGTCACGCCTATGCCGCCGTGCAGCTGCACGGCCTGCTGGCCGACAAAACGCATGGACACGCCGAGCTGGTACTTGGCGCGGGCCAGTGCACGGGCCCGTTCATCGGCCGGTGCATTGAGCTTGAGCGAGGCGTAGTAGCTCATGGAACGGGCCAGTTCCAGCTGCATCTTCATGTCGGCCACGCGGTGGCGCAGGGCCTGGAAGCTGCTGATGGCCACGCCGAACTGCTTGCGGGTGTTCATGTACTCGACGGTGATGGCCAGGGTCTTGTCCATCACGCCCACGGCTTCGGCGCAGGTCGCGGCAATGCCGATGTCGACCGCCTGGGCCAGGGCGGCCTGGCCGTCCAGCGTGACCAAGGCCGCGGGCGCGTTCTTGAGCACTACCTCGGCGGCGCGGCCGCCGTCTTGCGTGCCGTAGCCGCGCGTCGCCACGCCGGCTGCCGCGCGTTCGACCAGGAACAGCGCGAGCTTGCCCTTGGCCATCGCGGGCACGATAAAGGCCTCAGCCTGGTCGCCGGCGGGGACTATGCTTTTGATGCCGTCCAGCGTCCAGGCATCGCCGGCCGCGGTGGCCGTGGCCTGGCATTTTTCAAAGTCGTAGCGTGCTGCGCGTTCCTGGTAGGCCATCACCACCAGGGCCTCGCCCGAGGCGATTTTCGGCAACCAGGCAGCCTTGACGGCGGCCGGCGCATAGCCGGAGAGCAGCGCGCCGGCGATCAGCGCCTGGGCAAAGGGCTCGAGCACAATGCCGCGGCCCAGCTCTTCCATCACCACCATGCCCTCAACGGGGCCCATGCCCAGGCCGCCGTCGGCCTCGGGGATGTAAAGGCCGGTCAGGCCCAGTTCGGCGATCTGGCCATAGGCCTCACGCGAAAAGCCGCCGGCCTTGGCGATGCCGCGGCGGCGCTCGAAGCCGTAGCCCTTGTCCACCCATTTGCGCACGGCGTCGCGCAGCTGTTCCTGGTCGTCGGTGAAATCGAAATCCATGATGTGTTTCCTGTTCTTCAGTACGGCCGTATCAGCCGAGGACGACCTGCGAGACGATGTTTCGTTGGACTTCGTTGGAGCCGCCGTAAATCGTGGTCTTGCGCAGATTGAAGTAAGTGGACGCCAGCGGCGCGTCGCCCGCAAGGCCGCCGGGGAAGTCGCCTTGCCAGCCGGCCTCCATGGCTTCTTCGATGAAAGGCAGGCTGAAGGGGCCGGCGGCCAGCATCATGAGCTCGCTGTAGCGCTGCTGGATTTCGCTGCCGCGTATCTTGAGCAGGCCGGCGATGTCCAGCGAGTTCTTGCCCGATTTTTCGGCCGAGAGCACGCGCAGCACCAGCATTTCGAGTGCGACCACGTCGACCTCGAGCTTGGCGATCTCGTCGCGAAAGCGCTGGTCGTCATAGACGCCTTCGGCCTTGGCGATGCGCTTCAAGCGCTCGAGTTCGCGCTTGGCGCGGTTCACGTCGGCGATGTTGGTGCGCTCGTGGCTGAGCAGGTGCTTGGCGTAGGTCCAGCCCTTGTTCTCTTCGCCGATCAGGTTTTCGGCCGGCACCTCGACGTTGTCGAACCAGACTTCATTGACCTCGGCCTCGCCGTCCAGCAGCACGATGGGGCGCACCGTGACGCCGGGCGACTTCATGTCAACCAGCAAAAAGGAAATGCCGGTCTGCGGCTTGCCTTCGTTGCTGGTGCGCACCAGGCAGAAAATCCACTCGCCGTACTGGCCCAGGGTGGTCCAGGTCTTCTGGCCGTTGACGATGTATTTGTCGCCCTGGCGCTCGGCCCGGCATTTGACTGAGGCGAGGTCGGAGCCCGAACCCGGCTCGCTATAACCCTGGCTCCACCAGACTTCGCCGCTGGCGATGCCGGGCAGGAAGCGCTTTTGCTGTTCAGGGGTGCCGAAGGCCATGATCACGGGCGCCACCATCACCGGGCCGAAGGGCACGACGCGCGGCGCGCCGGCCAGGGCGCATTCTTCCTCAAACAAGTGTTTTTGCACCGCGTTCCAGCCCGGGCCGCCGAATTCCTTGGGCCAGCCGTGGCCCAGCCAGCCTTTTTTGCCGAGTATCTTGGCCCAGCGCTGCATATCGTCACGCGTCAGCCGCAGGGCGTTGTGCACCTTGTGCGAAATATCGGCCGGCAGGTTGGCGCGGACCCAGGCGCGAATCTCTTCGCGGAATGCCTGTTCTTCAGGGGTGAAAGCTAAATCCATGGCGGGATGTCTCCGGGGTTGTCGGGCTGCCGCAGCGGCTTGCCTGCGGTGGATTTCTTATTTTTAGCACGGTCGTTCGTAATTTTATGTCTCAGTTGGGACATGGCGCCAGGGCGGGGTCGGCCGGCGCCCGCGTTCTAAACTAGAGGGCTATGGCAAGTGCGCACAAAAACATCGTCATCCTGATTTCCGGCAGCGGCTCCAACATGGCCGCCATCGCCCGGACTGCGGACAAAGAGGGCTGGCGCGGGCTTTTCGGCGTCCAGGTGGCGGCCGTCATCAGCAACCGGGCCGACGCCGCGGGGCTGGAGTTGGCCCGCAGCCTGGGCATCGCCACCGCCGTGGTGCCGCACAAGGATTTTGCGTCGCGCGAGGCTTTTGACGCCGAACTGATGGCGCGCATAGACGCCCATGCGCCTGCGCTGGTGGTGCTGGCCGGTTTCATGCGTATCCTGACGCCCGGCTTTGTGCAGCACTATGCGGGGCGGCTCATCAACATCCACCCCTCGCTGTTGCCGGCCTTTACCGGCCTCAACACGCACCAGCGCGCAATCGACGCCGGCTGCACGGTGGCGGGCGCCACGGTGCATCAGGTGACGGCCGAACTCGACCATGGCGCCACCCTGGCCCAGGCCGTGGTGCCGGTGCTGCCGGGCGACACGGCGCAAAGCCTGGCCGCGCGCGTGCTGACTCAAGAGCATTTGATTTATCCGCGGGCCGTGCGCGCCTTCTTCGAACGCGCCGGCTAAAGCCTGCGGGCCTCTTGCGGCCATGAAGACCTTGAAAGTGTTGAAACCGAATCTGTATTGAATCCAGCGGGCCCCGCGCCCCGTATTCATCACAGCCGCTTGAATCATGGTGATTTCGGCTTCTGGTTCAACTTCTTTCAAAGGACTTCTTATGCAGACTCAACACAAACTCGCTTCCCTGGGCGTCGCGCTGGCCCTGTCGTTTGCGGCCCTTCCCTCGTTCGCGCAAGTCATGGTGGGCGGCGCGCCCATGCTGGCAAGCAAGGACATCATCGACAACGCGGTCAACTCCAAGGACCACACCACGCTGGTCGCGGCGGTCAAGGCCGCCGGCCTGGTCGACACACTCAAGGGCCCGGGCCCGTTCACGGTGTTCGCCCCCACCAACGCGGCCTTCGCGGCGCTGCCCGCCGGCACGGTGGACACCCTGCTCAAGCCCGAGAACAAGGGCATGCTGACCGGCGTGCTGACCTACCACGTGGTGCCCGGCAAATGGGACGCCGCGGCCATCAGCAAGATGATTGCCGACGGCAAGGGCATGGCCTCGATCAAGACGGTGGCCGGCGGCACGCTGGTGGCCAAGTCGGCCGGCGGCAAGGTTACGGTGACCGATGAGAAGGGCGGCGTGGCGACCGTGAGCATCGCCGACGTCTACCAGTCCAACGGCGTGATCCACGTGGTGGACAAGGTGCTGTTGCCCAAGTAAGCGGGCACCGGCTCGCAGCCCAGGCCCAGACCCAGGCCCGTGCGCGATGTGACCGCGCACGGGCTTTGGCTTGCTTGGGGTTCGGCCTACTTGTGCTTCAGCGTGTGCAGCGTCGCCTTCACGATGCTTTGCGCATCGACGCTGAAAAACTCACGCAGCGCGGCGCGCGTGTCGCTGCGGCCGAAGCCGTCGGTGCCCAGGGTCAGGTAGCGCCGGCCCTCGGGCAGGAAGGCGCGAATGCTTTCGGGCACGGCGCGCACATAGTCGGTGGCGGCAATGATGGGGCCCGTGCTGGCCTTTAACTGCTGCGCGACGAAGGGTTCGGCGTGTGCTTCACCGTTGAGCGCCGCTTGCTGGCAGGACGCACCGTCTCGCGCGAGTTCGCTCCAGCTGGTCACGCTGTACACCGTGGCGACGATGCCCTGTTGCGCGAGCTGCCGCGCTGCCTCGATGACCTCGGTGAGGATGGCGCCCGAACCCATCAGGGTCACTTCGCTCTCGGCCTTCCTGCCGTCGGGCAGGAAGCTGTCAAAGCGGTAGCAGCCGCGGATGATGTCGGCCTCGGCGCCGGGCCGCAGGTCGGGCTGGGCGTAGTTCTCGTTCATCAGCGTGACGTAATAGAACACGTCTTTCTGCTCGACCATCATCTCCCGCATGCCGCGGTCCAGGATCACGGCGAGTTCGCCCGCGAAGGCCGGGTCATAAGCTTTGCAATTCGGAATGGTGGCGGCGACCAGGTGGCTGGTTCCGTCCTGGTGCTGCAGGCCTTCGCCGCCCAGTGTCGTGCGCCCAGATGTTGCGCCCAGCAAAAAGCCGCGTGCGCGCTGGTCGGCGGCGGCCCAGATCTGGTCGCCCACGCGCTGGAAGCCGAACATGGAGTAATAGATATAGAAGGGCAGCATGGCCAGGCCGTGCACGCTGTAGCTGGTGGCGGCGGCCGTCCAACTGGCCAGTGCGCCGGCCTCGCTGATGCCTTCCTCGAGAATCTGGCCGTCCAGCGCCTCGCGGTAGCTCAGCACCGAACCTATGTCTTCGGGCGCGTAGCGCTGGCCCACGCTGGAATAGATGCCGACCTGCTTGAACAGGTTGGCCATGCCGAAGGTGCGCGCCTCGTCGGCGACGATGGGCACGATCTTCGGCCCCAGCGCAGTGTCTTTGAGCAGGCCGCCCAGCATGCGCACAAAGGCCATGGTGGTGCTCATGTCCTTGCCGTCGGCCGCCAGCGCGAACTGGGCGTAGGAGGGCAGGGCGGGGATGTCCACGATATCGGCCGCAGTTTCGCGGCGCGGCAAATAGCCGCCCAGTGCCACGCGCCTGGCGTGCATGTACTGCATCTCGGCGCTATCGGCGGCGGGCTTGTAGAAAGCCAGATTTTTGGCCTGCTCGTCGGACAGGGGCAGGTTGAAGCGGTTGCGGAATTCGATGAGGTCCTCGCCGTCGAATTTTTTCTGCGAGTGCGTGGTCATCTTGCCCTGGCCGGCGCTGCCCATGCCGTAGCCTTTTTTGGTGTGCGCCAGGATCACCGTGGGCTGGCCCTGGTGGTTGGCCGCCGCGGCGTAGGCGGCGTGGATTTTCACGAGATCGTGGCCGCCGCGTTTCAAACGGTCTATCTGCTCGTCGGTCATGCCCTGGGCCAGGCGCGCGAGTTCGGCGTTCTGGCCGAAGAAGTTGTCGCGGTTAAAGCGCCCGTCCTTGGCGGCAAAGGTCTGCATCTGGCCGTCCACTGTCTGGGCAAAGGCCTGTGTCAGCGCGCCGGTGAGGTCGCGCGCGAACAGGCCGTCCCAATCGCTGCCCCAGACCAGTTTGATGACGTTCCAGCCGGCGCCGGCGAACAATTTTTCGAGCTCGTCGATGATGCGGCCGTTGCCGCGCACCGGGCCGTCCAGGCGCTGCAGGTTGCAGTTGACGACCCAGACCAGGTTGTCCAGGCCTTCGCGCGCGGCCAGGGTCAGCGCGCTCATGGATTCGGGCTCGTCCATCTCGCCGTCGCCGAACACGCCCCAGACCTTGCGTCCCGCGCAGTCGAGCAAGCGCCGGTGCGTGAGGTAGCGCATAAAGCGCGCGTGGTAGATGGAACTGATCGGCCCTATGCCCATGGAGCCGGTCGGGAACTGCCAGAAGTCCGGCATCAAATAGGGATGCGGGTAGCTGCACAGGCCTTGCGCACCCTGCCCAGGCGCGCTGAGTTCCTGGCGGTAAAAGCCCAGGTCTTTTTCGCTGAGCCGGCCTTCGAGGTAGGCGCGCGCGTAGACGCCGGGTGCGCTGTGCGGCTGGAAGAACACCAGGTCGCCGCGGTGCTGGCCTTCAGCCACACCTTCGCGCGCGTGGAAGAAATGGTTGAAACCGGTCTCGAACAGGTCGGCCGCGCTGGCGTAACTCGCGATATGGCCGCCGAGTTCGGCGGAACCACCGGTTTCGGCCTGGTTGGCGCGCACCACCATGGCCAGCGCGTTCCAGCGCATCAGCGAGGCCAGGCGCTCTTCCAGCGCGAGGTCGCCGGGGAACACGGGCTGCTCGTCCACCGCGATGGTGTTCATATAGGGCGTGGCCAGCTCGGGCTGCCAGCCTATGCGCTGCTTGCGCGCGACGCGGCTCAATTCATTGAGCATGTGCCGCGCGCGGGCCGGGCCGTGGGTCAGGGCCAGGGCTTCGAATGCTTCACGCCATTCAGCGGTTTCCTGCGGATCGGTATCGGCGGGCGTTTCGGCCTGCGCCAGCAAATGATGGGGGATGGAATGGTTCATGGCACAAATGACTGTACGCAGGTTTGCCCAGAAGTTGTAGCCTCAATATCGTGGTATTTGGCCATTAAGAGGCATAAAATTCTGTAAAAACCGGTTTTTACAGATGATGCAGCTTGATGCCCTCGATTTAAAGATCCTCGACGAACTGCAGCGCGACGGCTCGCTGTCCAATGTGGAGCTGTCGCGGCGTGTGCACCTGAGCCCCTCGCCCTGCCTGGCCCGCGTCAAGGCGCTGGAGGCTGGTGGCGTGATTGACCGCTATGTGGCGATTGCCAATGCCGCGGCGCTGGGCCTGGGGCTCAATGTGTTTATCTCCATCAGCCTGCGCACGCAAAGCAAGGAGTCGCTGGCCGACTTCGAGCGGCGCATCGCCGAGCACGACCAGGTGATGGAGTGTTATTTGATGTCGGGCGACAGCGACTACCTGATACGCGTGGCGGTGGCCGACATAGGCGCGCTGGAAAAATTCATCCTCGAGCAGCTGTCGCCGATTTCGGGAATCGAAAAAATCCGCTCGAGCTTTGCGCTCAAGCAGGTCCGGTACAAGACAGCCTTGCCCTTACCCTTGCCCGGCCGCTGACCGGGGCGGCGACATCTTCAGCGAGCGCCGCCGTCACCCCAGCGTGGGATGCGAGGTCTCGATCGCGTTGATTTTGGCCAGCAGGTCTTCGCGCCGGCTGGCCTCTTCGGCCGCCGCGCTGCCGGGCTCCAGCGGCGAGTCGACAAACTGCACGGGCCGTTTGGTGCCGGCGGCCATGTGGTGCAGGCGTATCTTGAGCAGGTCGGTCACCTCCGCGGCGGTTTGCGTGCGCGGCGTGTCGTGCCATATGGCGATGTGCAGGGTGAATGCGTCGGCCTCGCCCAGTTTTTCGGAGGCGCGTATGCAGTCCGCCAGGATTTTGGTGGAAATCTCGGACAGCACGGCGCGGCTGACGGGGCCTTCGACCAGCACCATGAAATGGTTTTCGTCGCAACGTGCCACGGTGTCCACGTCGCGCGCGGCCCGGCGCAGGATCTCGCCGATGCGCGATAGCGCGGCGCCGCGCTTCAAGTCGCCCACCTCGTCGTGGCTGGGGGCCTGGTTGAACCAATGCAGCATCATCGCGCCGCAGGCCAGCTTCTGCCGGCGGCCGCGCAGCAGCATGGCCGGCAGCCTGGCCTCGATGATGCGGGGCAGCATCAGGCCGCTGGCTGCATCGTAGGTCGACAGGGCGGCGCCGCGGTGGTTGGAAAACAGTGCCGCCCGGCTGCGCCACGCGAGCACACCGAAAATCCACAGCAGGCCCACCATGGCCGACAGCACGCCGGCGGCCTGCGCCGCTTCCACATTCAGCACCCAGCCGGCGTTATAGGAAAGCCGGGCCAGCGCGGCCCCGCCTATGGGCGCGGCGCCGAGCAGCAAAAGAAGGTTCCAGGCCTGGCCGCGCAGCGATATCCAGACCAGGCTCCCCAGGATGGCTACCGTGGCCAGCGCCAGCCACAGGTTGCGCAGGTCGCGCGGCACGAAATCCAGGCGAATCATCATCACGCAGGCCATAAGCAGGCTGCCCGCCGTGACGCCGGCCAGTAGCCGGTACACGCGGGGATGGCCGTCGCGCGCATAGCTGGCCTGGGCGCAGAACCAGGCGGCCGCGGCCATGGTCACCGTGGCCGACACCCAGCCCATGACCTGGTTGAGGTGCACGCTGTAGGGCCAGATGCGCCAGCCGCCATAGCCGATCAGCACCAGCTGCGTGAACATCAGCGTCACCACCACGGCGCCAAACCACAGGAACACCTTGCTGCGCGACATACTGAACGCGGCCAGGCACAGCACGGCCAGCACGCTGAACATGCCCCACATCAGGCCTATCACCACGCCGACCCGCGAGGCGCCGTCTATGTACTCGACAGGTGTGAGCAGCATGGGCCGCTCGGTGATGGGCCGGCGGTGTTCGAAGCGCAGGTAATAAGCCTGCGGCTGGTCGGTGTGCGATTGCAGCTCAAAGCTCGGGACGCGCGTGCGCAAAGCCCAGTAGGCTGGGGCGATCGCTTCGCCGGCGGAATGGACCTGCCAGCTGCCTTGCGGGTCTCGCGAGTAAAGGCTGACCTTGTAAATCGCCTGGCCCGCGATCCGGATGTACCAGGTCTGCAGGGTTTCGGTGGCCGGCAGGGCGAAGCTGGCCCAGACTTCCTGCGTATCCGAGGTCGGAAGAATGGTGTCGTCGGTGTAGGGCTGGAAGGCGCGTTTTGCGGTGGCCGCGAATTCGCCGGTGGCGAAGACATCGGGCGATGCGATGGAATCCCTGGGCACCGCGATCCATTGCAGCGGCTGGGCCAGGGTGATCTGGGCGCTGCTTTCATACAGGCGGTCAAACACCTGTGCGTGGCCTGCGCTGGAGAAGGCGCACAGCAGCATGAAGAAGAAACAACGACACAAGCTGGCTTTGAACGACATGCGCATAGCTTATTGCAAAAGCCCGGCCTTAAACCGGAATCACCGTGGTCTCGAACACCTCCTTGAGGCAGACAAAGGTGCGGATCTGCCTCACCCCGGGCAGGCCTATGAGCTGCGACGCATGCAGTTCGTTGAAGGAGTCGATGCTCTGGATGCGCAGCTTCACGAAGTAGTCGAACTCGCCGGTCACCAATTGCACTTCCAGGCAGCCGGTGAGGCCGGCCGCGGCTTTTTCGAACGCCGCGAAGGAGTCGGTGGTGGAACGGTCCAGCACCACGCCGATGATGACCAGCCCGTTGTAGCCCAGCGCCCTCGGGTTTACCAGCGCCACCGTCTTGCGGATCAGGCCGGCTTCCCTGAGCCTGGCCACGCGCCGCGAGCAGGCGGGCGGGCTGAGGCTGGTTTTTTCGGCCAGCTCGATATTGGGCAGGGAGGCGTCCTGCTGCAGCAGCTTCAGGAGTTTGCGGTCAATGCGGTCCAGTGTGTGTTCCATGGGGGAATTCTATAAATATTGTGTGAAAAGACAAATTTATGGAATTAATTATTCAAATTCATAAAAGGAAGATTTTTGAGTGCTTTTAACGGCTTGTTTAAGCAACTCATTGCATGAGGGCCTGGCTACGATTTGATTCATCGTCGCTTCAAGCTTCAGTTTCACATTCAACCGGGAACCTCCTTCATGTCCACTTCGCTCAAGCATCCGCTTCAACATCCGCTCCAGCTCCAGAAGTTCGCCAGGCATTCGCTGACCTTCGGCCCCACGCCCATCCAGCCGCTCAAGCGCCTGAGCGCCCACCTGGGCGGCAAGGTCGAACTCTTTGCCAAGCGCGAGGACTGCAACAGCGGCCTGGCTTTCGGCGGCAACAAGACCCGCAAGATGGAATACCTGATTCCCGAGGCCCTGGCCCAGGGCTGCGACACGCTGGTGTCCATAGGCGGCATCCAGTCCAACCAGACGCGCCAGGTGGCGGCGGTGGCTGCGCACCTGGGCATGAAGTGCGTGCTGGTGCAGGAGAACTGGGTCAACTATTCCGACGCGGTGTATGACCGCGTGGGCAATATCGAGATGTCGCGCATCATGGGCGCCGACGTGCGCCTGGACGCCGCGGGCTTCGACATCGGCATACGCCCCAGCTGGGAACAGGCCATGGACGACGTGCGCAAGGCCGGCGGCAAGCCCTTCCCGATTCCGGCGGGCTGCTCGGAGCATCCCTACGGCGGCCTGGGCTTTGTCGGTTTTGCCGAAGAGGTGCGCGCGCAGGAGGCCGAACTCGGCTTCCAGTTCGACTACATCGTGGTCTGCTCGGTCACCGGCAGCACGCAGGCCGGCATGGTGGTGGGTTTCGCGGCCGACGGCCGGGCCGAGCGCGTGATCGGCATTGACGCGTCGGCCAAGCCGGAACAAACCCACGCGCAGATTTTGCGCATCGCACAGAACACCGCCAAGCTGGTGGAGCTGGGCCGCCCCATCACCGCGAAGGACGTGGTGCTGGATACCGCTTACGGCGGCCCCGAGTACGGCCTGCCCAACGAAGGCACGCTGGAGGCGATCCGCCTGTGCGCGCGGCAGGAAGGCATGCTGACCGACCCGGTGTACGAGGGCAAGTCCATGCACGGGATGATTGAAAAGGTCAGGCGCGGCGAGTTTCCGACCGGCTCGCGCGTGCTGTACGCGCATCTGGGCGGCGTGCCGGCGCTCAATGCCTACAGCTTCCTGTTTCGCAACGGTTGATCAACGCGGCTCGCGCTGCAACAAAGAGGGAACTACGATGATGAAACCAAGGTATGAGAAGCGCTTCTTCCTGGCCATGGCGCTGGCCTTGCTGGCGCCCTGGACCGGTGTCCATGCGCAGGGCTATCCGTCCAAGCCGATCCAGCTGGTCATCCCGTTTCCGCCGGGAGGCGCCACCGACATCGCCGGGCGGCTGGTCGCCAAGAAACTGGCCGAGCGCCTGGGGCAGCCGATTGTCATCGACAACCGCCCGGGCGCCGGCACCGTCGTCGGTGCGGCCTTTGTCGCCAAGGCCGCGCCGGACGGCTACACGCTGCTGATCAGCTCTGGGTCGACCTTCACGGTCAACCCAGCCCTCATGCCCAAGCTGCCTTACGACCCGATCAAGAGTTTTGAGCCTGTCGGGATGGTGGCACGCGTTCCCCTTGTTTTGCTGGCCAACGTTGATGTCCCGATCAACGATCTGAAGCAACTCATCACAGCAGTACGCGCCGCCCCGGACAAGTACATGTACGGCTCCTTCGGTAACGGCACCACAGGGCACTTCGCGGGCGAAATGCTGTGGAGCACCACCGGCATCAAGCTGCAGCACATCGCCTACAAGGGCAGCGCGCCGGCGATGAACGACTTGATGGCCGGGCAAATCCCTTTCACCATTGACACCGTAGCGGCCGCGCTACCGCAGCTGAGGGCGGCGAAACCCAGGATCAAGGCCATCGCCGTCACCGGCGAGAGCCGCGCGACGCAAATGCCCACGGTGGCGACCGTGGCGGAGAGCGGCTTCAAAGGCTTCTCGGCCGATTCCTGGCTCGCCATTGCCGCGCCCAAAGGGCTGGCGGCCGATGCAAAAGCCAAGCTGCAGAAGGCGCTGGCCGAGACGATGAAGGATCCCGAGCTTCGCGAAAAGCTCGTCGCCAACGGACTCGAGTACGCCTGGGAGCCCGCTGCCGCGGTCGCGGCGCGCATCGAAAACGAATTGCCCCGCATGCGCGTGATCGCCCTGCGTTCCAACATCCGGATTGATTGACGGTGGCGAGCCGCAAGGAACTGGTAGCTCTCTCGGCGGTGGAGCTGCGGCGCCTGATAGAGGCCAGGCAGGTATCGCCCGTCGAACTGCTGGAAGCCTGCATCGAGCGCATCGAGGCGGTTAACCCTTTCGTCAACGCCGTGACGGCCACCTGCTTTGAACGCGCGCGCGCCGAGGCCAAGGCCGCCGAGCGCGCGGTGATGCAGGGCCGCCCGCTGGGCTTGCTGCACGGCCTGCCCATGGGCGTGAAAGACCTGGAGGCCACCGAGGGCCTGCTGACCACCCTGGGCTCGGCGCTGTACCGCGACCATGTGCCCGCGGCCGACAACGTGCTCGTGGCGCGGCTGCGCGCCGCGGGCGCCATCGTGGTCGGCAAGACCAACGTGCCCGAGCTGGGCGCCGGGGCGAACACCCGCAATGCGGTCTGGGGCGCCACCGGCAACCCCTTCGACCCCCGGCTCAATGCCGGCGGTTCGTCGGGCGGCTCGGCGGCGGCGCTGGCCTGCGACATGCTTCCTGTATGCACCGGCTCCGACACCGGTGGGTCGCTGCGCATACCGGCGGCCCTGTGCGGTGTGGTGGGCTTTCGGCCCTCGCCGGGCCTGGTGCCCAGTTCGCGCAAGCCGCTGGGCTGGACGCCGATCTCGGTGGTCGGGCCCATGGGCCGCACCGTCGCCGACACCTGCCAGCAACTGGCCGCCTCGGCCGGCGCCGCTGTGGGCGACCCGCTCAGTTATCCGGTGGATGCGGCCGGTTTTCTGAATCCGCCGGCGCTGGACCTTGGTAGCCTGCGCGTAGGTTGGACCGAGGACTTCGGCGCCTGCGATGTCGACCCTCTGATACGGGAGACCTTCGGCCGCAAGGTCCGCGCCATGTCCCACCTGTTCCGCAGCTGCGAAAAGGTGGAGTTCGACCTGGGCGAGGTGCACCGCTGCTTTGATGTGCTGCGCGCGGAGGCCTTCGTGGCCGCGACCCGCGACGCCTACGCACGCGACCCCGCCAGCCTGGGGCCCAACACGCGCGCCAACTATGAGATAGGCGCGGCCATGAGCCTGCTCGACAGCGCCTGGGCCCAGGCCGAGCAGACACGCATCCTGGCCCGCTTCAATGCCACGATGGCGGGTTATGACGTGATCCTGGCGCCGACCACGCCGCTGTCGCCCTTCCCGTGGACAACGCTGCACGCGGACACCATCGCCGGCAAGCCGCAAGCCAACTACTACCGCTGGCTTGCCCTGACTTATGTCGTGACGCTGGCCACCTTGCCGGCGCTCAGCCTGCCTTGCGGGGTCGACCATGCGGGCATGCCCTTCGGCCTGCAAATCGTCGGCCACTTCCGCGCGGACCACCATGTGCTTGGCGTGGCTGCGGCGCTGGAGCAGGCCTTTGCCGGATCCGACGAGCTGCGACGGCCGCGCCCCGCGCTGGACCGCCTGCATGCCGTCGAACCGGCGCTGACATCGATCGTCACGGCCCCGCCGCACCCCGGCGGCTCGCCAACGACGGCAGGTGGCGCCGGGCACCGCATCAGTGCGGGTGCGTGAATAAAGAAAAATCAATGGCCGGTCCAGGCGATTTGGATTTCGTTGAGGACCGAGGATAACAACGAGGATAAGAACGAGGATGAGGGCGAAGATGAGAAAAAATCAATGGATCGGCCGCCTGGCCGGCCTGGCTATCGCAAGCGGTATCACGTCGTCAGTACTGGCCGCGCAGCTTGTGGTCGGTCAAGTGGCGCCCTTGACCGGGGTCGACGCGAGCCAGGGCCGTGCCTACGCGGCAGGAATGCAGTTGCATTTCAACGCCGTGAACAAGGCGGGCGGAGTGAACGGAAACACCTTCATCCTGGCGCGCCGCGACGACGCCGGGCGACCCGATGAAACACTCACCCAAACGCGCGCGCTTCTGGCCGAGGACAAACCCGTGGTGCTTGCCGGCTACTTTGGAAGCCGCAATATCGCCCAGCTGGTCAGCGCGGGCGTATTGGAGCGCGAGCGCATCGCACTGGTCGGCTTCCGCGCGACCGAACTGAATCTGGAGGCCCCGCAACTTTATGGCGTGCGTGCCACCTTGCGAGACGAAATCACCAGAATCGCGGCGCACCTGGCGACGGTGGGAATCACCAGGCTCGGCTTGTTCCACGAAAATGGCCCGAACGCTGCGCCGCTCATCGCGGCTGCAAAGGAAGCAGCCGCGAATGCCAAGGCCACGATCGTGCAAACGGCGGGTTATGACGCCGGTACCAGCCGCGTGAGCGCGGCCGCCGATGCCATGCTGGCAGCCTCACCGCAGGCGATCATCATGATTGCAAGCGGAAGCGCCTGTGCCGGCTTCATTGAAAAATACCGCTCGGCGGGAGGCACGGCCCAGCTGTTCGCGCATTCAGGCGCGGACATCGAGCAGATGGCGAAAAGGCTTTCGGAAGAGCAGATGCAAGGCATCGCGATTGCCCAGGTCACGCCCAGCCCCTACAAACTGACAAACCGGCTTTCCAAGGAGTTCAACGATATCGCGGCAACGGCCGGAGCGCAGGATGTTCCGATCAGCTACGCCATGATGGAAGGCTTCATCGCGGCAAAGGTGATCGTTGAAGCCGCCCGGCGGCAGGGCCCGCGTGTGACCCGTGAGGGTTTTGCTACCGCTTTGGATGGGCTGGAAAACTTTGACCTGGGAGGATATGTTGTCGGATTTCGGCCAGGGATGCGCAATGGTTCGCGCTTCGTGGAGATGACCATCGTCAGCGGAAACGGAAGAATCCGGCAATAGGGCAAAGCAGGGGCGATTTCCCGGTTGCCGAGGACTGGGGCGAGCACCCTGTGTCATCGTGACGTCACACCGGGTGGCGACCATGCGTCTTCCTTAAACCATGGATGACACATGTCCCTATCTGACCTCGGCGGCACCACCCGCCCCCTGCCAAAGCGCCATACCGGCCTGCTTTCTTCCCTGATGCTGGTGCTGCTGGCGTCCCCCTTGCCCACGCTGGCGCAGTCGCCTGCTGCTTTCCCGGCCACCTTGGCCGGCCATGCGGTGCTGCCCGCCCAATCCTTTATCCCCGCGCCCAAGGATGCGCCGCAGGACCTGCAGGTCAGCGGCAAGTTCACCAACGGCCAGCGCACCGAAGCGCTGGGCTCGGTGCAAGGCATGTCGGCCGGGCGCCCCACCGGCGTGTCGCTGCCTTTCAAGGGCCAGCCGCTGCAAGGCCATTCCGGCATCAAGAAGATGGCCGACGGCACGTTCTGGATCATCACGGACAACGGTTTTGGCACCAAGGCGAATTCGCCCGACGCCATGCTGTACCTGAACCGCTACAAGGTCGACTTCAAGGGCGGCAGCATGAAGCGGCTGGAAACCATCTTCCTGCATGACCCCGACAAAAAAGTGCCGTTTCGCATCGTTCATGAAGGCAGCAAAAAGCGCTACCTGACCGGCAGCGACTTTGACACCGAGAGCTTCCAGTTCGCCGGCGGCGCGCTGTGGATTGGCGACGAGTTCGGCCCCTTCCTGATCAAGGCCGACCTCAAGGGCAAGGTGCTCGCGGTGTTCGAGACCCTGGTGGACGGCAAGGTTGTGCGCTCGCCCGATCACCCGGCCGTCACCACGCCAGCCGCGCCCGGCGGCACGGTCGACTTCCAGGTCAAGCGCTCCAAGGGCTTTGAAGGCATGGCTTCGTCGAAAGACGGCAGCAAGCTCTACGCGCTGCTCGAAGGCCCGGTGTGGAATGCCGAAGCCAAGGACTATGAACGTGTGGCCGGCAAGGAGGCCCTGCGTGTGCTGGAGTTCGACGTGCAGGCAGGCAAGTGGAGCGGCCGCTCATGGATGTACCCGCTGGAAGCCAACGGCAATGCCATCGGCGACTTCAACATGATCGACGCCACCACGGGCTTGGTCATCGAGCGCGACAACGGCGAAGGCACGGCCGACAAGGCTTGTCCCGAAGGCCAGAAACGCACAGATTGCTTCCATGACATCGCCAAGTTCAAGCGTGTCTACAAGATTGAAATGACGGACGCCAACGTAGGCGGGCCGGTGCGCAAGGTCGGCTACATCGACCTGCTGAACATCGCCGACCCCCACAAGCTGGCGCGCAAGCCGCTCAACGATGGCGTGCTCAAGTTCCCTTTCTTCACGATTGAAAACGTGGATGTAGTGGATGCGACCCACATCGTGGTCGGCAACGACAACAACCTGCCGTTCTCCAGCAGCCGTGAGCCGAACAAGGCCGACGACAACGAGCTGGTGCTGCTCGAAGTTGGCGAGCTGCTGAACGCCAAATAAGCCTGCGCATAGAACTACGGGCGCCAGCCGCTATCCACCGGATAGCTTCTGGCGCCCGTTTTGCGTCTGGGGCAGGCGAGGGGAAAGCCGCTTACATCTTGGACTGGAACACCAGCCCGGCGTGCTCACGCAGCGCGTGGAACTTGATCTTGGGCCATTGCTGCTCCACGGCGCGCAGTGTGGCGCTGTGGTCCACCAGCAGGGTGGGCGCATCGACGGCATCCAGCGCCACGCGGTGGGCATTGGCATCCATGAATTTTTTCAGCTCGTTGGCGTCGTCGCTGGTGACCCAGCGCGCCAGGTTGAAATTGCTGGGCATGATGCGGGCCTTGACACCGTATTCATGCTCCAGGCGGTGGGCGACCACTTCAAACTGCAGCTGGCCGACCGCGCCCAGCAGCAGCAATGAGCCGGCAATCGGGCGGAACACCTGGATCGCGCCTTCCTCACCAAGCTGGGTAAGGCCGGCGCGCAGCTGCTTGCTACGCAGCGGATCGGCCACCTCGACGGCGCGGAACATTTCGGGCGCGAAGAAGGGCAGGCCGGTGAACTGCAGGGCCTCGCCTTCGGTCAATGTGTCGCCCAGTTGCAGCACGCCATGGTTGGGGATGCCGATGATGTCGCCGGCAAAGGCGGTGTCCAGCAGCTCGCGGCGCTGGCTCATAAAGCTCACCACGGTGTTGGGCCGCAGCTCCTTGCCGCTGCGCACCACTTTCAGGCGCATGCCGCGCGTGAATTCGCCGCTGGCCACGCGCAGGAAGGCGATGCGGTCGCGGTGGGCCGGGTCCATGTTGGCCTGGATCTTGAACACCACGCCGGAGAATTTTTTCTCCTCCGGGTGCACCACGCGCTGGATGGCTCCGCGCTCGGCGGGCGCGGGCGCCAGGTCGACCAGCGCATCCAGCACTTCCTGCACACCGAAGTTGTTGATGGCCGAGCCGAAAAACATGGGCGTCTGCCTGCCGGCCAGGAATTCGGCGCGATCGAACTCGGGCGTGGCGCCGGCCACCAGTTCGATCTCGCCCTGGGCCTGCGCGTATTCGGCGCCGAAGCGTTTGGCGGCTTCGGCGTTGTCCAGGCCGGCCAGGATTTCGTCGTCGCCGCCGGCTTTTTCCTCGCCGGGGCTGAAGACGCGCATGCGGTCCTCGCGCCTGTCATAGACGCCGTGAAACAGCTTGCCCATGCCGACCGGCCAGGTGAAGGGAATAACCGTCATGCCGAGTTCGCGCTCGATCTCGTCCATCACGCTCATCGGGTCTTGCACCTCGCGGTCCATCTTGTTGACGAAGGTCAGGATGGGCGTGTTACGCGCGCGGCAGACCTGCAGCAGGCGGCGCGTCTGCGGCTCGACGCCGTTGGCCGCGTCGATCACCATCAGCGCCGCGTCCACGGCGGTCAGCACGCGATAGGTGTCTTCCGAGAAGTCCTGGTGGCCGGGGGTGTCCAGCAGGTTGATGACGCAGTCGCGGTATTCCATCTGCATGACCGAGCTGGCCACGGAGATGCCGCGCTGCTTTTCGATCTCCATCCAGTCGGAGGTGGCGTGACGCGCGGCCTTGCGGGCCTTGACGCTGCCGGCGATCTGGATCGCGCCCGAAAACAGCAGCAGCTTTTCGGTCAGCGTGGTTTTACCCGCGTCGGGGTGGGAGATGATGGCAAACGTGCGGCGGCGCTTGACCTGTTTTTCGATTTCAGTGGATTCGGACATAACCCACGATTATCGGTGACGGCGCTTATTCGGGCGCCGGGCCGGGTTGCAGGGCAAACCGAGGCTGTTTTACCCCGTCTATCACCACCTCTTCATTGAACATGGCGGCGGGCCGCACCCACAGGCCTTTTTCGCCGTAAAGCGCACGGTACAGCGTCATAGGCTCCAGGCTTTCGCTGTGGCGCACGGTGCCGACCACCTCGTAGAGCATGCCTTTGTAGTGGCGGTAGAGGCCCGGTGGGGTTTCAATCAGGGGCGGCAGCGCTTCTGCGGGGGTTTCAGGCATGGTCGGTCGGGGGCTTCGTGAAGGGACTTAAAAAAGGGTGCGGTGAGACCGCAGTGGGACAATAGGGACTATGCATCCTAAAGCCTTACTCGACAGTTGTTCCGAGCTTCTCAAGCAGGTCCTCAAATTTGATCATCCCGCCGACATGGTGGTTTCGCGCTACTTCCGCGACTACCGGCTCGGCCCGCGCGAGCGCGCCACCGTGGCGGAAACCATTTATGGCGTGCTGCGCAAAAAAAATCTCTATACCTACCTGGCGCAGCACGGCAGTGGCCCGCTGGAGCGGCGCCTGGCGATCCTGGGTTTTGCCGCCGAGCGCGACTTCTTGCTGGGCGCGCTGACCGAGCAGGAGAAAGACTGGCTGTCCCGCTGCGACCAGGTCAAGCCAGGCGACCTGATGGAATTGCACCGCCACAATCTGCCGCAGTGGTTGGTGGAGCCGCTCAAGGAGCAACTGGGTGACGATTTCTGGCCGCTGGTGGAAAGCCTCAATGCGCCGGCCGGGCTGGATTTGCGCGTCAACACGCTGAAAGACAAGCGCGCCGATATCCAGAAAGAATTGTCGAAGGCGGCCATCAAAACCGTCGCCACCCCGTATTCGCCCTGGGGCCTGCGCATAGATGGCAAGCCCCAGCTGGCCAAGCTGGACGCCTTCACGCGCGGTGCCATCGAGGTGCAGGATGAGGGCTCGCAGCTTCTGGCCCTGCTGGTGGACGCCAAGCGCGGCGAGATGGTGGTCGATTTCTGCGCCGGCGCCGGCGGCAAGACGCTGGCCCTGGGCGCGTCCATGCGTAACACCGGGCGCCTGTATGCCTTTGACACCTCCGGCCACAGGCTGGATGCGCTCAAACCCCGGCTGGCGCGCAGCGGGCTGTCGAATGTGCACCCCGTGGCCATCGCCCATGAGCGTGACGACCGCATCAAGCGCCTGGCCGGCAAGATAGACCGGGTGCTGGTCGATGCGCCATGCTCGGGCCTGGGCACTTTGCGGCGCAATCCCGACCTCAAATGGCGGCAGACACCCAAGGCCATCGAAGAGCTGCAGGCCAAGCAAACCGCGATCTTGCAGAGCGCCGCGCGGCTTTTAAAGCCCGGCGGCCGGCTGGTTTATGCCACCTGCAGCGTTTTGCGCGAAGAAAACGAGGCGATTGCCGAGGCCTTCAGCGCGGCCAATACAGGGTTTAACGTCCTTGAAACCGGGCCATTGTTGACCCATCTGGGGGTGGAACATGCCGAAAAACTTTGCCGCGGCCCCGACCTTCGCCTCTGGCCCTACTTGCACCAGACTGACGGGTTTTTCGCGGCAGTATGGCAAAAGTCCTGATATTTTTGCCAGCAAAAGACGACAGATGGGTCGAAGTTACATATTTATTCGTGACTTTTCGCACTGATTTGGCCCTTCGCCCTGTACCCCGGGCGACTTGGTATTTACAGGGGTTCCCCATACAATAGAGGCTTGTCTGATGCGGCGCCTGGAGACAAATTTGGATGGGCGGCTGGTGCAGATTGTTTAAAGGATTTTTATGATTTTGTTTGATGCCGCCCTCGACTGGCTGGCAAATGGCCTGCTCGCCGCCAGCTGGTGGCAAATTGTGTTGTACACCCTGGTGACCACCCACATCACCATCGCCAGCGTGACGATTTACCTGCACCGCCATCAGGCGCACCGCGCCATGGATCTGCACGCGATCCCTTCGCATTTTTTCCGTTTCTGGCTGTGGCTGGGTACCGGCCAGGTGACCAAGGAATGGGTGTCCATTCACCGCAAGCACCACGCCAAGTGCGAAACCCTTGAAGATCCGCACAGCCCGCAAGCCCACGGCATCAAGAAGGTGTTCTGGGAAGGCGCCGAGCTGTACCGCGCCGAAAGCAAGAACAAGGAAACCATGACCAAATACGGCCATGGCACGCCCAACGACTGGCTGGAACGCAATGTCTACACCCGCTACAGCTGGCAGGGCGTGGGCCTGATGATGATCATCGACCTGGCCTTCTTCGGTGCGGCCGGCCTGGCGGTCTGGGCGGTTCAAATGGCCTGGATTCCCGTGACGGCGGCCGGCATCATCAACGGTATCGGCCACTACTGGGGCTACCGCAACTTTGAGGCACCCGACGCCAGCACCAATATCTCGCCCTGGGGCATCATGATCGGCGGCGAGGAGCTGCATAACAACCATCACACCTACCCGACCTCGGCCAAGTTCTCGGTCAAGCCCTATGAGTTCGATATCGGCTGGATCTACATCCGCGCCCTCGAAAAAATGGGCTTGGCTGCCGTGAAGAAGGTTCCGCCCAAGCTCCAGCTGGGTTCCATCCAGCCCGTGGCTGACGAGAAAACCCTGGAAGCCCTGATTGCCCACCGCTACGAAGTGATGGCTGGCTTTGCGCGCGAACTGCGCCGTGCCGGCAAGGCTGAAATCGAAGTGCTGAAGGCGAAAAAAGCCGACGTGTCCGTGTTGCGCGCGGCCAATCGCTGGCTGCACCGCGACGACGACAAGGTGCCAGCGGCCGCCAAACCACAACTGGCCCAGGCCCGCGCCGAGCACCCCGTGCTCGACAAGATGGTCACCATGCGTGAAGAACTGCGCCAGATGTGGATGAGCACCTCGGCCTCCCGCGAGCAACTCGCGACAGACCTGCAGGCCTGGTGCCACCGCGCGGAAGAAAGCGGTATTGCCGCGCTGCGCGAGTTCTCGCTGAAGCTGCGCGCCGCCCGCGCCTGACGCCACCCCGCCCGCCGGCTTGGGCCGGCGTGCCGTCTCTCCTCAAACCGCCTCCGTGTTGATTCACCGGGGCGGTTTTGTTTTGGGCGCATCAGCCCGAGCCGTCGACCGGCAGGAGAGGGCGGCGGGAAATCGCCAGCCATAAAAAAACCCGCCGGGATGCGGCGGGTTTTTTAGAGGGAAAGAGCCGAATTACTTCAGCTTGATTTCCTTGTATTCCACGTGCTTGCGTGCCTTGGGATCAAACTTCATGATCAGCATCTTGTCGGGCGTGGTCTTCTTGTTCTTGGTGGTCGTGTAGAAGTGACCGGTGCCGGCGGTGGATTCCAGCTTGATTTTTTCGCGTGCGCCTTTTGCCATGATGGTGCTCCTTAAGCTTGGCCGCGTGCGCGCAGGTCTGCGAGCACGGTATCAATGCCCTTCTTGTCGATCAGGCGCAGTGCAGCGCTCGAAACGCGCAGGCGGACCCAGCGGTTTTCGCTCTCGACCCAGAAACGACGGTATTGCAGGTTCACGAGGAACCGGCGCTTGGTTTTGTTGTTGGCGTGGGAAACGTTGTTTCCGACCATTGGGCCTTTGCCCGTTACTTCACATACGCGTGCCATATGCACTCCAGTATTTTCAACAGCAGCCACGTCGAAAGCACCCTGTGCCCATCGTCATGCCTGCCTCACCTCGCCAGAATAGGGTGGCGGTAACCCGAGACTGCCAAACCGGCCCCTTTTGTTGGAACTAAGGAGCAAATTTAGCAAAGCCTTGAATTATAAGGGATTTTTTGCTTATTCTGCTTGTTCGAGGAAACGCTGGGCATCCAGGGCCGCCATGCAGCCGGTTCCGGCGCTGGTGATGGCCTGGCGGTAGACATGGTCCTGCACGTCGCCGGCGGCGAAAACGCCGGGCACGCTGGTCATGGTCGCGAAGCCCTGCAGCCCGGTTTTGGTGATGATGTAACCGTCCTTCATCTCCAGCTGGCCGGCAAAGATGTCGGTATTGGGCTGGTGGCCGATCGCGATAAAGCAGCCCTTGAGGCTGAGGTCTTGCGTGGCGTCGTTTTGGGTGCTTTTGAGGCGCACGCCGGTCACGCCCGAGGCGTCGCCCAGCACCTGGTCCAGGGTGTGGTGCAGCTTGAGCTCGATCTTGCCGGCCTTGACCTTCTCGTGCAGCTTATCGATCAGGATGGCCTCGGCCTTGAATTTGTCGCGGCGGTGCACCAGCGTGACCTTGCTGGCGATGTTGGACAGGTACAGGGCCTCCTCCACGGCGGTGTTACCGCCGCCCACCACGCAGACTTCCTGGCCGCGGTAGAAGAAGCCGTCGCAGGTGGCGCAGCCGGAAACGCCACGGCCCATGAAGGCGCTTTCCGATTCCAGCCCCAGGTATTTGGCCGAGGCGCCGGTGGCGATGATCAGCGCGTCGCAGGTGTAGGTCCCGCTGTCCCCGGTCAGGGTGAAGGGGCGCTTGCTGAAATCAACCTTGTTGATGTGGTCAAAAATAATCTCGGTCTTGAAGCGTTCCGCGTGTTCGAGGAAGCGCTGCATCAGGTCAGGTCCCTGCACGCCGTGCACGTCGGCCGGCCAGTTGTCGACCTCGGTGGTGGTCATGAGCTGGCCGCCCTGCGCGATGCCGGTGATCAGCACCGGGTTGAGATTGGCGCGTGCCGCGTAGACGGCCGCGGTGTAGCCGGCAGGCCCCGAACCGAGGATTAAGACGCTTGAATGTTTCATGTTGAAAAACTGATTGGGAAAGTGTAAGAACTCGGGTAGAGTCGTGCCGCATAAGCGCAGCGCAAGGTAAAACCGTCGAGGTAGTACTTTTGCGGCATTTGGTTTTATAAATTACGTGCCATTGTAAGAACTCACGCGACGTCCCGTTGTTTGTGAGGTTGGGAGATATCAGATATGACGACGATGGTGTCCAACCTGGAATTGATTCGCCGGGTACCCCTTTTCTCCGTTTTGACGGCCGCCCAGGCCGCCTCAGTCGCTGACACAGTGGTCAAGCGCCGCTTCAAGCGTGGTGAGCCCATCGTCGAGCAGGGCAAGAAGTCCAACGCGCTGTCCATCATCCTGACGGGCCGGGCCCGCGTCGTCACCACCGATGCCCGCGGGCGTGAGGTCATCCTGGCCACCATGCACCCCGGCGACTACGTCGGCGAGATGAGTCTGATTGACAACGAACCGCATTCGGCCACGGTGCGCGCCGAGATCCAGACCGACGCCCTGATCCTGGGCCGCCTCGAATTCGCGCGCTGCCTGCCCGAAAACAGCTCCATGGCCTATGCCGTGCTCAAGGGCCTGGTGCAGCGCTTGCGCCACGCCGACCGGCAGATCGAGTCGCTGGCCCTGATGGATGTCTACGGCCGCGTGGCCAGGGCGCTGCTGGAATTCGCCAGCGACGACGGCACCGGCAATACCGTGATCCGCGACAAGGTGTCGCGCCAGGACCTGGCCAAGATGGTCGGCGCCTCGCGCGAGATGGTCAGCCGGGTCATGAAGGACCTGGAGGAGCGCGGCTTCATCGAAACCCGGGACGACGGCTCCGTCCTCGTGAAAGAGCGCCTGCATACCCTGGGCTGACACCCCCCAGCCTATCGCCCGCCACCCGTTTGGCGCCCGTGGCGCTCCTTCAAGGCTTGCACTCAACTGCGGTAAGCTTCAAGTGAGCCATGACTTACTCACTCGATACCCTGAACTCCAGAAATTCCCCTGCCACGGGCGCGCCCGGCGGCATCAAACGCTTTGCCCATGAAGTCAGCCTGATCCTGGGCCTGCTCGGTCTGGTTTTCTGGCTGGCCGCCTTGCTCAGCTATTCGCCGCAGGACGCGGCCTGGTCGACCTCCGGCACCGCGCAAGCCGTGGCCGGCGGCCATGCCGCGAGCCTCAACTGGGGCGGGCGCGTGGGCGCCTGGCTGGCCGACGCCAGCTATTACCTGCTGGGCTTTTCGGTCTGGTGGGCGCTGGCGGCGGGCGGCCAGGCCTGGCTGAGGTCGCTGGCGCGCTGGCTGCGCGGCGAACCCCTGGCGGCCGGGGAGTCCCACCGCATCCGTTTCTGGCTCAGCCTGCTGTTGCTGCTGCTGGCCAGCGCGGCGCTGGAGTGGTCGCGGCTCTACCGCTTTGAATTCAAGCTGCCCGGCCATGCGGGCGGGGTGCTGGGCTACCTGGCCGGCGCCCAGGGCGAGAAATGGCTGGGATTTGCCGGCTCCGGCCTGGTGTTTATCGCGCTGGGTGTCATTGCCGTGTCGGCGGTCTTCGGCTTTTCGTGGGCCCATGTGGCGCTGCGCGTGGGCGCCTGGATAGACAACCTGATTGATTCGCGCCGCGAAAAGCGCGAAATCGCCCAGGACCTGGCTTTCGGCAAGCTGGCCGCCCGCGAGCGCGAGGAAACCCTGATCGACGAACGCATCGAAATCGAGGAACACCACCCGGTGCCGGTGCTGATCGAGCCCGTGCTGGTCGATATTCCCAAAAGCGAGCGTGTGGCCAAGGAGCGGCAAAAGCCGCTTTTCAGCGAAATGCCCGACTCCAAGCTGCCGCAGGTCGACCTGTTGGATGGTGCGCTGCAACGCCAGGAAGGCGTGGCGCCCGAGACGCTGGAGATGACCTCGCGCCTGATCGAGAAAAAACTCAAGGACTTCGGCGTCGAGGTGCGTGTCGTGGCCGCCGCGCCCGGGCCCGTCATCACGCGCTACGAGATCGAGCCGGCCACCGGCGTCAAGGGCTCGCAAGTCGTCAACCTGGCCAAGGACCTGGCGCGCGCCCTGAGTCTGGTGTCCATACGCGTGATCGAAACCATTCCGGGCAAGAATTACATGGCGCTGGAGCTGCCCAACGCCAAGCGCCAGTCCATCAAGCTCAGCGAAATCCTGGGTTCGCAGGTTTACAACGAGGCCAAGTCCCTGCTTACCATAGGCTTGGGCAAGGACATCAGCGGCGCCGCGGTGGTGGCAGATCTGGCCAAGATGCCGCACTGCCTGGTGGCCGGCACCACCGGTTCGGGCAAGTCGGTTGGCATCAATGCCATGATCCTGAGCCTGCTCTACAAGGCCGATGCGCGCGACGTGCGCCTGTTGCTGATAGATCCCAAGATGCTGGAGATGAGTGTCTATGAAGGCATTCCGCACCTGCTGGCCCCGGTGGTCACCGACATGCGCCAGGCCGCCCACGGCCTGAACTGGTGCGTGGCCGAGATGGAAAAGCGCTACAAGCTCATGAGCAAGCTGGGCGTGCGCAACCTGGCCGGCTACAACGCCAAGATCGACGAAGCCAAGGCCAAGGGCGAATTCATCTACAACCCCTTCAGCCTCACGCCCGAGCAGCCTGAGCCGCTGGAGCGCTTGCCTTACATCGTGGTGGTGATTGACGAACTGGCCGACCTGATGATGGTGGTCGGCAAGAAGATCGAAGAGCTGATCGCCCGCCTGGCGCAAAAAGCCCGGGCCGCCGGCATCCACCTGGTGCTGGCCACCCAGCGCCCCAGCGTGGACGTGATCACCGGCCTGATCAAGGCCAACATCCCGACCCGCCTGTCCTTCCAGGTCAGCAGCAAGATCGACAGCCGTACCATCCTGGACCAGATGGGCGCCGAGGCTTTGTTAGGAATGGGTGACATGCTTTACATGCCGAGTGGTACAGGCTTTCCAATCCGGGTGCATGGTGCGTTTGTGAGTGATGACGAAGTGCACCGCGTGGTGGCCTACCTCAAGCAGCAGGGCGAACCCAATTACATCGAGGGCGTCCTCGAAGGCGGCACGGTCGACGGCGAAGACGGCGACCTGCTGGGCGAGGGCGGCAACGGCGGCAGTGGAGAGAAAGACCCGATGTACGACCAAGCCGTGGAGGTCGTACTGAAGAACCGCAAGGCCAGCATTTCGCTGGTGCAGCGTCACCTCAAGATCGGCTATAACCGCGCCGCGCGGCTGGTCGAAGACATGGAAAAAGCCGGGCTGGTCAGCGCCATGAGCGGCAGCGGCCAGCGCGACATCCTGGTGCCCGCAAGGGCGGAGTGACGATCATGAAGAAATACGTTGCGATGATTTTGGTGGCGGCTTGCACGCACCCCGCCTGGGCCAACGGCCTGGACAGCCTGGAGGCTTTCGTGAAGACCGTCAGCAGCGGCCGCGCTGAATTTACCCAGGTCGTTACCGCGCCGGCTAAGGACGGCCAGGCCGCGCGCAGCAAGACCTCCACCGGCACGTTTGAGTTTTCCCGGCCCAACCGCTTTCGCTTCATCTACAAGAAGCCCTTTGAGCAAAGCATCGTGGCCGACGGCCAGACGCTGTGGCTGCACGACGTGGACCTGAACCAGGTCACCTCGCGCAAGCAGTCCAGCGTACTGGGCTCCACCCCCGCGGCGCTGATTGCCGCGGCGCCCGACCTGCGCGCCCTGCAGGCCGATTTCACGTTGGCCGCCGCGCCCGACGCCGACGGCCTGCAATGGGTGGTGGCCACGCCCAAGAGCAAGGAAGGCCAACTGCAGTCCGTGCGCGTGGGCTTTCGCCCCGGTGAAAAATCCTCCGGCCTGGCCGCGCTGGAGATCACCGATAGCTTCGGCCAGCGATCAGTGCTGAGCTTCAGCAAAGTCGAGGTCAACCCCAATTTGCCCGCCGACACTTTCCGCTTCACGCCGCCCAAGGGCGCGGACGTGATCCGGCAGTAAACCAGGCCGTGACTCAGGCCACCGGGGGTTTGGGAAGGCGCTGCGCGGGATCGTAGAAAAACGTTTCCTCCGCGATGCGCTCGCCTTCCCAGCGCTGCCAGGCGAGCTCCTCCATCTCGGTGCGGCTGCCGTCCTGCCATTCAAAGCGGAAGATCCAGCGGATCACCACGTGGTCACCGTCGAGCAGGGCAGGGCGCACGCAGGTCGAGGTCAACGACTTCGCCCTTTCCATGACCTTCTGCTCGCCCAAAACCAGGTTGGCGCGTCCCACGCGCGGCGCGGCCTGGTTTTCCTGCATGGAGGCGTTCTCGGTGTAGAACTCTTCAATGGCCTCGGCGTGGGCATTTTCTTCAACGCGGGCGATAAATCGCTCCAGGGTTTCGCGGCTTGGCATGGGTGTTTCCTTCAAAAGAGGGGCTATTGGGTGTTTTACACGACTTGCCATAAGCCCGCAGCCGGCATGGCTTGGTGGCTTAGACTCATGGCATCCCGTTTTCCATCCGTCCCGATTCCTCCCTTGATCTCCCGTTTCCCAGCCCTGCCGTGAAAGCCGCGTCCTCCACCCACCAGCCCCTGGCCGAGCGCCTGCGCCCGCAAAACCTGGGTGAAGTCATAGGCCAGCAGCATCTGCTGGGCGAAGGCATGCCGCTGCGCATCGCGTTTGAGTCCGGCCAGCCGCACAGCTGCATCCTCTGGGGCCCGCCGGGCGTGGGCAAGACCACCATCGCGCGGCTCATGGCCAGCAGCTTTGACGCCCACTTCATCACCATTTCGGCTGTGCTGGGCGGCGTCAAGGACATCCGCGAAGCGGTGGAGCAGGCCAGCATCTGGCAGGCCCAAGGCGGGCGGCGCACCATTGTGTTTGTCGACGAAGTGCACCGCTTCAACAAAAGCCAGCAGGATGCCTTTCTGCCGCATGTGGAGAGCGGCCTTTTCACCTTCATAGGCGCCACCACCGAAAACCCCTCCTTCGAGGTCAACTCGGCCCTGCTGTCGCGCGCCGTGGTCTATGTGCTGCAACCGCTGGGCGAGGCGGACCTGAAGCAGATCGTGGACAAGGTGCTGGCCGAAAACGCGCTGCCGGCCATCACCGCCATCGAGGCGCAGGCCGTGGACCGCCTCGTGGCCTATGCCGATGGCGATGCGCGGCGCCTGCTCAACACGCTGGAGTCGCTCAGCGTGGCGGCCAAGGCCGAGAAGGTCACCGAAGTCACCGACGCCTGGCTGCTCAAGGTACTGGGTGAGCGCCTGCGCCGTTATGACAAGGGCGGCGAGCAGTTCTACGACACCATCTCGGCTCTGCACAAATCGGTGCGCGGCTCAGACCCCGACGCCGCGCTTTACTGGTTTATGCGCATGCTCGACGGCGGCGCCGAGCCGCGCTACATGGCGCGCCGGCTGGTGCGCATGGCCAGCGAGGACATAGGCCTGGCCGACCCGCGCGCGCTGCGCATGGCGCTGGACGCGGCCGAGGTCTATGAGCGCCTGGGCTCCCCCGAAGGCGAACTGGCCCTGGCCCAGTGTGTGATCTACCTGGCGGTGGCGCCCAAGTCCAACGCGGTCTACAAGGCCTTCAACGAGGCCAAGGCGTTCATCAGCAAGGATGGCACCCGCCCGGTGCCCCTGCATCTGCGCAATGCACCAACAAAGCTCATGAAGCAGCTCGACTACGGCAAAAACTACCGTTACGCCCACGACGAGGAGGACGGCTTCGCGGCCGGCGAAAACTACTTCCCCGAGGGCATGCGGGCCCCGGGCTTTTATCGGCCGGTCAACAGAGGGCTGGAAATGAAAATTGCTGAAAAGCTCGAGCAGCTGCGCGTGAAAAACAACGCCAAGAAATGAGCCGCGCGCGGGCGACCCGCGTGGATTGCCGTCGGCGGGCCATGAAACAGGCCTGCCATGGCCAGGGCCGATGCTCCCCAAAACAGCGCATACGCTTTCTGCATGGCATGCCCCGTCTGCGCATGCCTCAAAGGGAAACCTCCGCTTGATACTACCGACTCCTCAATTCATCAGGAGTCGTCATGTCGTCAAGTTATTGCGTAAAAAGCGCTCTTTCCGTACTGGTCGTTGTTTCGGCAGCTTCGGTTTTCGCCCAGGACAAAGTAAAAATAGCCATCGTCGGCCCGCTGTCTGGCCCTGCCGCAAATTACGGCAAGGACAACGAGCGTGGTGCGCAGCTTGCCATTGAAGACCTCAATGCCAGCCAGTTCAGGATTGGCGGCAAGGCCGTGAAGTTCGAGTTGATTTCTGAAGACGATCAGGCCGACCCGAAACAGGGGACCGCTGTTGCGCAAAAACTGGTTGATGGCGGTGTCAATGGCGTCGTGGGGCATAACAACAGCGGCACCACCATTCCCGCCGCCCGGATTTACAGCGAAGCAGGCCTTCCGCACATCACGCCTGCGGCTTCCAATCCGAAACTCACCCAACTGGGCTACAAAACCACCTTCCGCACCATTGCCCACGACGGAATGATAGGTAGCGCATTGGCTGTTTATGCTGCTACCAAGCTCAAGATTCACAACGTTGCCTTGATCGACGACCGCACGGCATATGGCCAGGGCCTGGCGGACGAGTTCGAAAAAACCTTCAAATCGCTGGGCGGAACAATCGTCGCGCGTGAATTTACCAGTGACAAGGCCACTGATTTTTCTCCCATCCTGACGACGATCAAAGGCAAGAAGGCGCAGGCCGTCTTTTTTGGAGGCCTGGATGGACAGGCGGGCTCCATGCTTCGCCAAATGGCCCAGTTGGGGATTGGGCAGCTTCCCTTCATGGGTGGTGACGGTGTCTGCACCGGCGATCTGCCCAAGCTTGGTGCGCAGGCGGTCGGAAAAAACGTGATTTGCGGCGATGGCGGCGAAGCCTTGATGGATATGAAGGGAGGCCCCGGTTTTGCTCAACGCTATAAGGCCGCCTACAGCACCGATGTCGTGGTGTACGCACCTTATGCCTACGACAACGTCATGATATTGGCCAATGCCATGCGGGCTGCCGGTTCTGCGGAGCCCGCCAAATACCTGGCCTATGTCGGCAAGACAAAGCATGAAGGCATCACCGGGCACATTGAATTTGACGGAACGGGCCAGCGCAAGAACGCTGCCGTCACGTTGTCCACCTACCCGCAGGGTGTCAAAACCACGCTTGTCACCATGAAGTGACGGCGCTTGGCCAGTCAGGCGCCAAGCGAAAAGACAGCGGCGTTGATTCCCGCCGCTGCCCTCCTGGTACCCGTCCCGCGACGCGACCCATGGTGCGATCGTCGGCGGGGCGGTTCCATCTTCTTTAACGCAATGGTTGAAACATTGATGCGAAAAACAAGGATTGCCGTCCTGGGCACCGGGGGCACCATCGCGGGCGAAGCCAGCTCCGCCTCCGACGTACTCAGCTACCAGGATTCGCAGCTTTCCGCTGCCGACACTTTGGTGCCGCTTGCCCCTTACTTACCCCGGGAGGTCGAATTGCTCCCGGTGCAGATCAGCCAGTTGGGCAGCGAAAACTTTTCCACCGATACCTGGCTTCTCCTGGCCCACGCGATTTCCCGGCTCGACGAGACCGAAGAGCCGGACGGCTTTGTTTTGACGCAGGGAACCGATACGCTGGAGGAAACCGCCTACTTTCTGCATCTGGCTTTGAAGACGGCCAAGCCGGTCGTGGTGGTGGGGGCCATGCGGCCCGCAACCGCCATCAGTGCGGATGGGCCTTTGAATCTCCTGCGGGCGGTGCAACTCGCGGCCAGTCCCCAGGTGCGAGGATTTGGTGTGATGGTCGTGGCAAATGAACGGATCTTTTCGGCCCGCGAGGTGACCAAATCCCATACCTCATCGATCGACAGTTTCTGCAGTCCGGAATTTGGATGCGTCGGTTATATGCAAAACGGGGATGTCAAGCTTCATCGGATGCCGTCGCGCCAGCACACGCTTGATTCGCCTTTCAGTGTGTCGGGCCTTCAAAGCCTGCCCAAGGTGGATATTGTTTATGCCTACGCCGGCGCGGGGAGCGAAAGTATCCGGGCTTTCCTGGACGGTGGCACACGCGGCCTTGTCCATGCGGGCACCGGAAACGGGTCGATTTCCAGCGTGCACCAGTTGGCTTATCGTGAGGCGATTCTGCGTGGCGTCGCGGTCGTCAGGAGCTCCCGCACCGGGAGCGGCCTTGTGTCGCGCAACGGCGCAATAGACGATGACGCTTTCGGCAGCATAAGTTCTGACACGCTCAGCCCGCAAAAAGCCCGCGTGCTGCTCAGTCTGGCACTGACCCTGAAGCAGGACGCCCCGGAACTGCAGCGCTACTTTGATCACTACTGAGCCCGATCTGCGATGTCAACCAGCTTGAATCAGGCGGGCCTGGGCCGCGAAATGCTCAACAAACTTTTTCTCATGCAGTGTGGCCTGGTGTGTGACCAGGTGCATCGCGGCCACCCGTATGGGCACTTCGGGGCGAAAGGGCAAAACCTGCGCGCCGTGCAGCTTTCCCAGTGCCCCCGTCAGGGAGTCAACCAGGGCGACGCCCATCCCTTGTGCGGCCAGATGCATTGCCACCACGCTGGTTTCGACCGAAACATTGCGGGTGAGCGCAATGTCCGCCATGCCGTCCGTCTGGGCAATCAGCGACGCAACAAGGTCATCCTTGCTCAAGCCGATGATGTTGCAGGAGGCAAGGTCCTGGACGGAGATGGTTTTTTTGGCTTTCGAAAAATAGCTGGATGTCGACACCGAACAGAAGAAGGACTGCAGCAGGTCTGTGGTCGCCAACGCCGCATGCGCTACCGGTTCATAAACAAATCCGATATCGACGTGCCCGGCCAGAAGCGCATCAACAAGGGAGTCGTAATGGTAGGTTTCCAGCGTCAGCTTGCATTTGGGGTATTGCCCAATGAATGATTTGACCGCTCGCGGCAATACGGCTGTGGCCAGCGAAGGGACGGCCGCGATCCTTAATTGCCTGGTACCGCCGTTGCGCAAGCCTGCCGCCAGCGAGGCGGCGTGGCTCATCGATTCCATGATTTTCAAAATTGCCGGACGCAGCTGCTGGGCTTCGTCTGTCGGTGCCATGCGCCCTTGCTGGCGATGAAACAAGAGGAAGCCGAGTTCATTTTCCGCGCTTGAAATAAGGCGGGACACGGCCGGCTGCGAAAGGTTGAGCATCTTTGCCGCGCCTGTGACGGTGCCGCAAAGGAATACCGCGTTGATAGCCTCGTATTTATGAAACCGCATGTCGCAATCCAAAAATGGAGAAATTGCCTCTATTCAAGCGGCTCGGCGAAGTGCTGCGAGGCCGGTACCCACTTGGCATCGCATTAGGCTTGATTTTCAAGAGCCAGTCACATAAGAGGAACTAATGAAAAATTAAAATTCGATGTTTCACTGAATGTTAAGGGTAAACCCCGCGAAAACCGCCTGCTTGGCCCGATTCTCGCTTAAGGCCGATGGCTACAATTCGCGGATTAGCTCGCCACCTAACCCAGTCACCTGGTTTTGATAGGCGGGCTTTTTGTTAACTCACGCCAGCCGCCGGTGATCCCGGCGGGCGGCGGCCGCCAGGCGGAGTTCGCATTTCATCAATTGGACGGGAGAGTGAGTTATGGAAGTATTGCTACAGCAGATCATCAACGGTCTGGTCCTGGGCAGCATGTATGCCCTGATCGCGCTGGGCTACACGATGGTCTACGGCATCATCAACCTGATCAATTTCGCGCACGGCGAGGTTTTGATGGTGGGGGCGCTGACCAGCTGGACCATCATCCGCTGGATGCAGGAGGCCATGCCGGGCGCGCCGGGCTGGCTGATTTTGTTGATATCGCTGCTGATCGCCTTTGTCGTCTGCGGGGCCTTGAACTTCGCGATTGAAAAAATCGCTTACCGGCCGCTGCGAAACTCCCCCAAACTGGCCCCGCTGATCACCGCCATCGGCATGTCGCTGCTGTTGCAGACGCTGGCCATGATTATCTGGAAACCCAATTACAAACCCTATCCCACTCTGCTGCCCACCGAGCCCTTCCAGGTCGGCGGCGCCGTCATCACGGTGACCCAGCTCTTCATCCTGGGCGCCACCGCCGTCTCCCTCTCCGTGCTGATGTGGCTGGTGCATTACACCAAGCTGGGCCGCGCGATGCGGGCCACCGCCGAGAACCCGCGGGTGGCGGCGCTCATGGGTGTCAAGCCCGACACCGTCATCTCCGCCACCTTCATCATCGGCGCCGTCCTGGCGGCGCTGGCCGGCGTGATGTACGCCTCCAACTACGGCACGGTGCAGCACACCATGGGCTTCTTGCCCGGCCTCAAGGCCTTCACGGCGGCCGTGTTCGGCGGCATCGGCAACCTGGGCGGCGCGGTGCTGGGCGGCATCCTGCTGGGCCTGATCGAGTCGATAGGCGCGGGTTATATCGGGCCGCTGACCGGCGGTGTGCTGGGTAGCCAGTACTCCGACATCTTCGCCTTTATCGTGCTGATTTTTGTCCTCACGCTGCGGCCTTCGGGCTTGCTCGGTGAGCGTGTGGCGGACCGGGCCTGACGGCCCCTCCATCCGGTACACAAGGAGAATATTGATGAATTCCACACAATCGAAAAAACTGGTGACCTTCCTGGTCGTTGCGGCGGCGCTGCTGGTGCTGCCCCTGATCCTGCAGCAGGGCGGCAACGCCTGGGTGCGCATCGTCGACATGGCGCTGCTCTATGTGCTGCTGGCCCTGGGCCTGAACATCGTGGTCGGTTATGCCGGCCTGCTGGACCTGGGCTATGTCGCCTTCTTCGCTGTCGGAGCCTATCTGTTCGCGCTGCTCGGTTCACCCCACTTGGCCGATGCCTTCCCCTGGATCGCGGCGCAGTTTCCGAACGGCCTGCATTTGCCGATCTGGGCCATCATTCCGGCCGCCGCGGCGCTTGCTGGTTTCTTCGGCGTGGTGCTGGGCGCTCCGACGCTCAAGCTGCGCGGCGACTACCTGGCCATCGTGACGCTGGGCTTTGGTGAAATCATCCGGGTGTTCCTGAACAACCTGGACCGCCCTATCAACCTGACCAACGGCCCCAAGGGCATCAACCAGATCGACTCGATGAAGTTCTTCGGTTTCGACCTGGGCAAACCGCATGAGTTCTTCGGCATCGAGGTCAACTCGGTGTCCATGTACTACTACCTGTTCCTGGTGCTGGTGATCGTCTCGGTCGTCATCTGCCACCGCCTGGAAAACTCCCGGATAGGCCGCGCCTGGATGGCGATTCGCGAAGACGAAATCGCCGCCAAGGCCATGGGCATCAACACCCGCAACATGAAGCTGCTGGCTTTCGGCATGGGCGCCACCTTCGGCGGCGTGTCCGGCTCGATGTTCGCGGCCTTCCAGGGCTTTGTGTCCCCCGAATCCTTCAGCCTGATGGAGTCCGTCATGATCGTCGCCATGGTGGTGCTGGGCGGCATAGGCCACCTGCCCGGCGTCATCCTGGGCGCCTTGCTGCTGGCCGCCCTGCCTGAAGTGCTGCGCCATGTGGCCGGCCCGCTGCAAGCCATGACCGACGGCCGGCTTGATTCCGCCATCCTGCGCCAGCTGCTGATCGCACTGGCCATGATCACCATCATGCTGATGCGACCGCGCGGCCTCTGGCCCTCCGCCGAGCACGGCAAGTCGCTGAACAAGGTCGTCGGCAAAGACCCCATCCAGTCAATCAACCCCTAAGGAGAATGGACATGAGCGAAACCATTCTTAAAGTCTCTGGTGTCTCCAAGCGCTTCGGCGGTTTGCAGGCCCTCTCCGACGTCGGCATCCACATCGAGCGCGGCCAGGTTTACGGCCTGATCGGCCCCAACGGCGCCGGCAAGACCACTTTCTTCAACGTGCTGACCGGCCTTTACACGCCCGACAGCGGCACTTTTGAACTTGCCGGCAAGGCCTACAAGCCCACGGCCGTGCATGAAGTCGCCAAGGCCGGCATCGCCCGCACCTTCCAGAACATCCGGCTCTTCGCCGACATGACGGCCCTGGAAAACGTGATGGTCGGCCGCCATATCCGCACGCAGTCCGGCCTCATGGGCGCGGTGTTCCGCACGCCCGGCTTCAAGCACGAGGAAGCCGCCATCGCCAAGCGCTCGCAGGAATTGCTCGACTACGTGGGCATAGGCAAATACGCCGACTTCAAGGCCCGCACGCTGAGCTACGGCGACCAGCGCCGCCTGGAAATCGCCCGTGCGCTGGCCACCGACCCGCAGCTGATCGCGCTCGACGAGCCGGCCGCCGGCATGAACGCCACCGAAAAAGTGCAGCTGCGTGAACTGATAGACCGTATCCGCAAGGACAACCGCACCATCCTGCTGATCGAGCATGACGTCAAGCTGGTCATGGGCCTGTGCGACCGCGTCACCGTGCTCGACTACGGCAAGCAGATCGCCGAAGGCGCTCCCGCCGAAGTGCAAAAAGACGAAAAAGTGATCACCGCCTATCTGGGCACCGGTCATTGAAGGAAAACAAGAACATGGCAGCAAACACACTCCTCAAAGTGACCGGCCTGAAAGTCGCCTACGGCGGCATCCAGGCGGTCAAGGGCGTGGACTTCGAAGTCCACGACGGCGAACTGGTCACGCTGATCGGCTCCAACGGTGCCGGCAAGACGACCACCATGAAGGCCATCACCGGCACCCTGCCGATGCTGGACGGCGACATCGAATACCTGGGCAAAAGCATCAAGGGTCGCGGTGCCTGGGACCTGGTCAAGGAAGGCCTGGCCATGGTGCCGGAGGGCCGCGGCGTGTTCACCCGCATGACCATCACCGAGAACCTGCAGATGGGCGCATACATCCGCAGCGACAAGGCCGGCATTGCCGAAGACATCGAAAAGATGTTCGTGCTGTTCCCGCGCCTGCGTGAGCGCAAGGACCAACTGGCCGGCACCATGTCCGGCGGCGAACAGCAGATGCTGGCCATGGGCCGCGCGCTGATGAGCCGGCCCAAGGTGCTGCTGCTCGATGAGCCCTCCATGGGTTTGTCGCCCATCATGGTCGACAAGATCTTCGAGGTCGTGAAGGACGTGTCTTCGCGCGGCGTGACGGTGCTGCTGGTCGAGCAGAATGCCAGCCGCGCGCTGGGCATCGCCAACCGCGGCTACGTCATGGAGTCCGGCAACGTCACCATGAACGGCGACGCCAAGCAGTTGCTCAGCGACCCGCGCGTGCGCGCCGCCTACCTCGGCGAGTAAGGCCGTTGTTTTGCGCCATCCCGCGCGCCGCACGGCGCCGCGGGACGCGCATTACAGCCGTAACACCGGCGACCCGGCCCGGGGCTATAAATGCCTTGCTGCGCCAAATCTTTGCGCATAAAGTTCAAAGGTGCGCCGCACGCGCATCTTGACCGAACCCTGGGAAACAAAAAATGAATCCAATCCTTGTCCGCGCCGCCGCCGTGATGCTGGCCTTCCTGGCTTCGTCCACGTTCACCGGCGCCTCCGCCCAGTCGCTGCGCTGCAAGGGCGACCTTGCGCAGATCGGCAACTCCAAGAGCACCATTTTGCAAAAGTGCGGCGAGCCCGTCATGAAAGACAGCTTCTGCAAACCCGTGCAGGAAACCGTCTCCAGCGCGCCCGTCACCACGCCGGCGGTGCCCAACACCTCCGGCACCACCACCAACGTGACGGTCAACACCTGCCAGCAGGTTGAGGAGTGGACTTACAACCCCGGCTATGGGCAGTTCATGACCATGCTGCTGTTTGAGGGTGGGTCGCTCAAAAGCATCCGCTACGGCGATCGTGTGACTCGATAACGTGGCCCTCACGGTCGCTCACTGCGTGTAGCTTCCTGCCCCCCGAGGGGGCCGCTGCGCCTGCGGCCCGGCAAAGCCGGTTCCGCGGCCCCTGCTGGGTTTAAAAGCCTACAACGGTCAGCAATAAAAAAAGGCCGGCTCCCAAAAGGTGCCGGCCTTTTTTGATGGGCGTCGGATCAGTCCACCTTGGCGCCGGAGGCCTTCACCACTTTTTCATACTTGGCGAGTTCGCTTTTCATGAAGGCACCGAACTGCTCGGGCGTGCTGCCCACGGGCTCGGCCATCAGGGTGGCGAAGCGGGTCTTGGCTTCGGGGGAGTTCAGCGCGGCGACAAAGGCATGGTTGAGCTTGGCCACCACGTCCTTGGGCGTGCCGGCGGGCGCCACCAGCCCCCACCAGGTGTCGATCTCAAAGCCTTTGAGCGTTTCGGAGACGGCCGGGACGTCGGGCAGCATAGCGCTGCGTTGGGCAGTCGTCACTGCCAGGGCCTTGAGCTTGCCGGCTTTGATGTTGGCCGAGGCCGTGGCGAGGTTGTCAAAGTTGTAGTCCACCTGGCCGCTGAGCAGGGCCAGCTGCGCGGGGTTGCCGCCGTTGTAGGGAATATGCAGCGCGAAGATGCCGGCCCGGGCCTTGAACATCTCGCCGGCCAGGTGGCCCGCGCTGCCGTTGCCGCCGCTGGCGTAGTTGAGCTTGGCCGGGTTGGCCTTGGCGTACTTGATCAGGTCGGCCAGCGTGTTGATGTTCAGGCGCCGCGCGGTGTCGGCGTTCATCACCAGCACATTGGGTACACGTACCATCTGCGTAATCGGCGCGAAATCGGTGGCCGCGTTGTACGGCATCCTGCTATAGAGCCAGGGGTTGATGGCATGCGTGGCCACCGCCGAGATGCCGACCGTGAGGCCGTCGGGCTGGGCCTTGGCGATCGCGTCGACGCCGATGTTGCCGCCGCCGCCCGGCTTGTTTTCAATGATCACGGTGCCCAGCGAGTCTTTCACGCGCTCGGCCATGAGGCGAGCGGTTGCGTCGATGGGGCCGCCGGCCGCATAGGGCACGATGATGCGCATGATCTTGGCTTGGGCCAGTGCCGGGGCAGGTGACAGGGCCGCGCCGGCCATGAAAACGGCGGCCAGGCTTTTGGCGATCAGGAAGGGGAGGGTGAGGGGTCTAATATTCATTGCCCTATTGTTGCAAAAAAGTTTGACGCGCCACGTTCCCGGCCCGGAACATACCGGTTACATCATCTTTACCTGCGGGACATGGTCGTCCAGCGCCCGTGCTGCGTTGGAGCTTCATGAGGCGCCCGCTTCATGTTTTCTCAACCCTCAAATACAAGGAAACGCCATGAAGATTCACACCCTTGTCGCCGCCCTCGCACTGGCTACCGGTGGCCTTGCCTTTGCCCAGGCGCCCGCCGCCCCTGCGGCGCCCAAAGACCCGCTGGCCACACCCCGCATCGACCAGCGCCAGGCCAACCAGGAAAAGCGCATTGACCAGGGCGTCAGCTCAGGCGCGCTGACCGCCAAGGAGACGGCCAAGCTCGACAAGCGCGAGACCAAAATCGAAGCCGACAAACTGGCCGCCAAATCCGATGGCAAGGTCACCAAGGCTGAGCGCCGCAAACTGAAACACGAAGAAAACCGCGCCAGCGCCGCCATCCGCCGCCAAAAGCACGACCGGCAGGTCGCGCCCGCCAAAGCCGGCTGAATTTCGCCGCCCTTGGACCGCGCATAAAAAAAGCCCCGACTGATGCATCAGCCGGGGCGTTTCTTTTTCTTCTTCTTTTATTCTTCTTGTTTGTTGGGTGCGCGGCTCAAGTTTCCGCTGGAACCGTAGCCTGGGATTTTTCCTTCTCGGTCACAAAAGAGTCGGCATAAAACTCGTCTTCCGGCAGGCCGGCTGCGGTGTAGGCGGCCTGGGCCGAGTCCACCACGATGGGCGCGCCGCAGGCATACACCTGGTGGCCCGACAGGTCGGCGAAGTCTTCCAGTACGGCCTGGTGGACAAAGCCGCTGCGGCCCGTCCAGTTGTCCTCGGGCAGGGCATTGGAAATCACAGGCACGTAGCGCAAATTCGGCATTTCGGCGGTCTTGGTTTTCACCCACTCGTCCATGTACAGGTCGGCCGGCCGGCGGCCGCCCCAGTAGAGCACGGCCGGGCGCGTGATGCCCTTGAACTGCAGGTGTTCGATCAAGGCCTTGATGGGCGCGAAGCCGGTGCCCGAGGCCAGCAGCACCATGGGCTTGTCGCTGTCTTCGCGCAGGTAGAAGCTGCCGAAAGGGCCTTCGATGCGCAGGATTTCCTTTTCCTTCATGGGGCCGAACACATGCTCGGTGAACTTGCCGCCCGGCATGTGGCGTATGTGCAATTCCACGCCCGGGTTCTCAGCCTGGGTGTGCGGCGCGTTGCCCATGGAATAGGCGCGGCGGTCGCCGTCGCGCAGCAGAAATTCCACGTACTGGCCAGCGTGGTACTTGAACACGTCGCTGGCCGGCAACTGCAGGCGCACCACCATCACGTCGTGCGAGGCCTTGGCCAGGCTGTTGATGCGCACCGGCATCTTCTTCACGGGGAAGGCGCTTTCGTCGGTCACGTGGCGCGACTCGATGACCACGTCGGAATGGGCCGTCGCGCAGCAGGTCAGGATGAAACCGGCGGCTTCTTCCTCCGGTGAAAGAGCCTTGGCCTGGTGCGCGCCGTGGGTCACCGTGCCTTCGAGTTTTCTGGATTTGCAGGAACCGCAAGCGCCGTCCTTGCAGCCGTAGGGCAGGCCTATGCCCTGGCGTATGGCGGCGGCCAGCAGGGCTTCGTCCACCTGGGCGATGAAAGTCCGGCCGCTGGGCTGCACGGTCACGTTAAAGCTCATATTCGGTATCCTTGCGGTAACTGTTCTCGACTTGGCCGGTTTTCCCGGCAACCCCCAATTTTGCCCTCAAACTCGAGTCCCTTAGGCGCGCTGCCTTCCCGTTTTCGCCGGGAGCGCATTTTGATCGTCGGCTGCGGCGACGTGGGCCTGCGCGCGGCCCGGCAACTGCCGCGCAACGCCAGGCTCATGGCGCTCACCTCTTCGGCCGCACGTGTGCCCGAACTGCGGTCCCGGGGCATCACGCCGCTGCGGGGCACCCTGGACGACGGCGCCTCGCTGCGCCGCCTGGCGGGCCTGGCTACCCGGGTGCTGCACTTGGCGCCGCCCCCGAATGACCACCCCGACCTGCGCAGCGACCCGCGTACGCTGGCCCTGCTGCGCGCGCTGCGGCTGCGCGGCCTGCCGCGCTCCCTGGTCTATGCCTCCACCAGCGGGGTCTACGGCGACTGCGGCGGCGAATGGGTGCGAGAAACCCGGCCGGTGAACGCCCACACGCCGCGTGCCCAGCGCCGCGTGCATGCCGAGGCCCATGTGCGGCTGTTCGGCCGGGCCACCGGCACCCGGGTGCACCTGCTGCGCATCCCGGGCATTTACGCGCCCGACCGCGAAGGCGGCACGCCACGCGGCCGGCTGCTCAAGGGCACGCCCGTGCTGCGCGCGGAGGACGACGTGTACACCAACCATATCCACGCCGACGATCTGGCCCGCGCCTGCCTCGCGGCGCTGTGGCGCGGCAAGCCGCAGCGCGCCAGCAATGCCAGCGACGACACCCAGCTCAAGATGGGTGACTACTTCGACCTGGCGGCCGGCCTTTACGGCCTGCCGCGGCCGCCGCGCCTGGCCCGCGGCAGTGCTGAGGACGCTCTCCCACCAGTTTTGCTGAGCTTCATGAGTGAATCGCGCCGGCTGGACAACAGCCGCCTCAAGCGCGAATTGCGGCTTCGCCTGCGTTACCCGACGGTGGAAATCGGCCTGCGCGATCGCTGAAAAACGCCTGGTTGAAGCAATCTGGTCCGCTTTCGCGCCACTTCGCCTTTTGTAGTTGTGTGTTTTTTGCAACAACGCGGCAGTCAAATGTTACAACCAAAGAGGTAACCATTTGAAACAAGAAGCTTCGACTCGGAACCGTTTCTATTAACCATAAAAAGATCTTTTTTTGCGCTGATCCGCTGTGATTCCTTTCTGCATACCATCACTTCGACCGACCCTTCTCTTTCAATCGACTGACAAAGGGGGTCTTGCGGAGTGTGAAAAATGCACAAAAAAAATTCGTTGGGCAGCGCAAAAGCTGCAGGAGTTGTAACAAGAATTGGCCAGCAGGTCCTCGCGGCTCCGCCCTTTCTTGACGCGTTGGGCCGGGCCGCCGGCCGCGCAGCTGGCAGATGGGCCTTGCGCAAGCCCGCAACGGCGGTTTTGCTGCTTGGGGCGGCCACAGCCCAAGCCGGGCCGGTGGGCGGCCAGGTTACCTCGGGTGCGGCCAGCATCTCCCAGAGCGGGGCCAGCACCACCATCACCCAGTCCAGCCAGAACGCCTCCCTGAACTGGAAGAGCTTTAACGTCGGCGCGCAGGAAAGCGTCAACTTTGTGCAGCCCTCGGCCAGCGCCATTGCGGTCAACCGCATCCTGGACACCCAGGGCAGCCAGATCCTGGGCCAGCTCAGTGCCAATGGGCAGGTCTACCTGATCAACCCCAACGGCGTGCTCTTCGGCGCCGGCGCCCAGGTCAACGTGGGTGGGCTGGTTGCCTCCACACTGGACGTCAAGGATGCGGACCTGGGCAGCGCCCAGCGCACTTTCAGCGGCAGCGGCTCGGGCAGCGTGGTCAACCTGGGCACCCTCAATGCGGCCCCGGGCGGCTATGTCGCCCTGATCGGCAACACGGTGCGCAACCAGGGCAGCATCAACGCCCCCAAGGGCAGCGTGGCGCTGGCGGCCGGTAGCGCGGCCACCCTGACCCTGCAGGACAACCAGTTGCTCAAGGTCGTGGTCGACCAGAGCGTGCTCAACAGCCTGGCCGAGAACGGCGGGCTGATCCGGGCCGACGGCGGGCAGGTATTTCTGAGCGCTGGCGCCAGGGATTCGCTGCTGGCCAGCGTGGTCAACAACAGCGGCGTGATCCAGGCGCGCAACGTGGAAAACCGCAACGGCACCATCATCCTGCTGGGGGGCATGGCCGCCGGCACCGCCAAGGTCACGGGCACGCTGGACGCTTCCGCGCCCAATGGCGGCAACGGGGGCTTCATCGAAACCTCGGGCGCGCAGGTGAACATTGCCGACAGCGCCCGGATCACCACCGCGGCCCCCGCGGGCACCACCGGCACCTGGCTGATCGATCCGGTGGACTTCAACATCGCCGCCTCGGGCGGGAACATCACGGGCGCGGCGCTGGGCTCCAATCTGGGTGCGGGCAACGTCGTCATCCTGAGCAGCAACGGCACCACGGGCACGGCGGGCAATGTCAACGTCAACGATGTAGTGAGCTGGAGCGCCAACCAGCTGACGCTCAACGCGCAGAACAACATCAACATCAACGCCAACCTCAATGCCTCGGGCACGGGCAAGCTGGCGCTGGAATACGGCCAGGGTACGACAAACGGCACCGGCAGTTCTTACAACGTCAACAATGGCGCGAAGGTCAACCTGCCGGCGGGCAACAACTTCAGCACCAAACGAGGCAGCACCGGCGCCACCCTCGCGTATACCGTCATCACCGACCTGGGCGCCGCGGGCAGCAGCACCACCACCGATCTGCAGGGCATCAGCGGCAATCTCGGCGGGCGCTATGTGTTGGGGGCCGACATCGATGCTGCGCCCACCAGCACCTGGAACGGCGGTGCGGGCTTCGCGCCTATCGGAACAGGCAACAGCGGCTGCACTCCCAACTGCTTTTACGGCACTTTCGACGGCCTGGGCCACACCATTACCGGCCTCACCATAGACCGGACGACCCGGTTCACCGGCCTGTTCGGTTCCACCTCTTCAGCCAGCGTTATCCGCAATGTCGGCCTGGTGGGCGGCTCGGTCAGGAGTTCCAACAACGATATCGGTGCGCTCGCGGGATGGAACGACGGCGTCATCAGCAACAGCTACGCCAGCACGAACGTGTCCGGAGGCGCCGATGCCGGGGGGCTGGTGGGGGGCACTGGTGGCAGCTCCAAAATTGACCACAGTTACGCGACAGGCAATGTGAATGGATCGGTTTTCACCGGCGGGCTGGCGGGGTACAACCAGGGTGACATCAGCAACAGCTATTCCACCGGTACCGTAACCAGCGGCCAGGCTGCCGGCGGACTCGTTGGCTACATGCTCCATGTCGGCACCATCAGCAGCAGTTATTCCAGTGCCACCGTCAACAGCTCCGGCGATACCAACGGCGGCCTGGTTGGCTTGTGGAGCGGCAGCGGCGGAAGCATCAGCAACAGCTATGCCACGGGAGCCGTTACCGGTACCACCAAGACAGGCGGACTGGTGGGGGACATGAGCAATAACGGCGGCACGATCACCAACAGCTATGCCGCCGGACAGGTGACTGGCACCGCCGGCAGCGTGGGCGGGCTGGTGGGAAGCCAGACGACCGGAACGATCAGCGGCAGTTTTTGGGACACCACGACGACCGGGCAGGCCACCAGCGCGGGCGGCGGCACCGGCATGACCACGGCCCAGATGCAGCAGCAGGCCAACTTCAACTCGGCCACGGCCGCCAACGGCAACGTCAACCCGAACTGGGATTTGGCCAACGTCTGGCGGATTTATGACGGGCACGGCCGTCCCTTGCTCAAGTCATTGATGACGCCGGTCACGGTCACCGTCGGCAATACCAGCAAGACCTACGACAAGCTGGCCTGGAATGGCGGAACCGGCATCAGTTGCTCCAACGTGGCCTGTGGCAGCTTGTCGGGAACCATCAGCTTCGGCGGAAACGCCCAGGGGGCGGTCAATGCCGGCAGCTATGCGGTGACGGCGTCGGGCCTGTATTCCAATCAGCAGGGCTACGACATCAGTTACGCCAATGGCACTCTGACCGTGATTCCCGCCAACCTGGTGGTCACGGGCGTCAGCGCAGCCAACAAGGTGTACGACGCCGGCGTGGGCGCCACCTTGAACGGAACAGCAAGCGTGACGGCCATTGCCGGCGACACGGTGAGCGTGATCGGTACGGGCAGCGGCACCTTCGCCGACAAGAACGCGGGCAACGGCAAGGCCGTGACTGTCACCGGCTACACGTTGAGCGGCGCCGACGCCGGCAACTATACCGTGGTGCAGCCCACGGGGCTGACGGCAAATATCACACCGGCCAGCCTCGCTGTCACCGGCGTGAGCGCGGCCGGCAAAGTGTATGACGGCACCCGTGCCACCACGTTCAGTGGCACCGCGACCGTTACGCCCCTGGGCACTGACGTGGTGCTTGTGGGCGGCGGCAACGCCGGCATGTTCACCGACAAGAACGTGGGCAACGGCAAGACCGTCACCGGCACCAGCTACTTCCTGGGCGGCGCCGACGCCAACAACTATGTCATCGTTCAGCCCACAGGAACGGCGAACATCACACCAGCCAGCTTGACAGTCACCGGTGTGGGCGCGGACAGCAAGGTATACAACGCCAGCGACGCAGCCACACTCAATGGCGTAGCCAGCGTCACGGCAATCGCCGGTGACACGGTGACAGTGGGCGGCGGCAGCGGCCGGTTTGTCGACAAAAACGTAGGCAACAACAAGGTGGTCAATGTCACTGGCTTTACGCTGGGCGGTGCCGATGCCGGCAACTACACCGTGGTGCAGCCCGCCGGTGTCAGGGCCAACATCACACCGGCCAGCCTGACGGTTACCGGCGTGGGGGCGAACAACAAGGTGTACGACACCACCACTGCCGCCACGCTCAATGGCACGGCCAGCGTTGCAGCCTTGGGCGGCGATGTAGTGACCGTGGGCGGGACGGGCACCGGCACTTTCGCCAACAAGAATGTGGGCAATGCTAAGGCGATCACTGTCACCGGCTACACGCTGGGCGGCGCCGATGCGGGCAACTACACCGTGGTGCAACCCACGGCGGTGACCGCCAATATAACGCCTGCCAGCTTGACGGTCACGGGTGTGAGCGCGAACAACAAGGTGTACGACACCACGGCGGCTGCCACGCTGGGCGGTACAGCCGCCGTCACAGCTCTGGCTGGTGACGTGGTGACCGTTGGCGGCGGTAGCGCCACTTTCGCCAACAAGAATGTGGGCAACGGCAAGGCGGTCACTGTCACCGGCTACACGCTGGGCGGTGCCGATGCCGGCAACTACACCGTGGTGCAACCCACCGGGCTGGCGGCGAACATCACACCCGCCAGCCTCACGGTCACGGGTGTGGGCGCGAACAACAAGGTGTACGACACCACGACCACCGCCACGCTCAATGGCACGGCCAGCGTTGCAGCCTTGGGCGGCGATGTCGTCACCTTGGGCGGGACGGGCAGCGGCACTTTCGCCAACAAGAACGTGGGCAATGCCAAGGCGGTCACTGTCACCGGCTACACGCTGGGCGGTGCCGATGCGGGCAACTACACCGTGGTGCAACCCACGGCAGTGACCGCCAACATCACGCCTGCCAGCCTGACGGTCACGGGCGTGAGCGCGAACAACAAGGTCTACGACGCCACGACCGCCGCCACGCTGGGCGGAACCGCGGCCGTCACGGCCCTGGCCGGTGATGTGGTGACCGTTGGCGGCGGCACCGGCACCTTCGCCAACAAGAATGTGGGCAACGGCAAAGCAGTCACCGCCACGGGCTACACGCTGGGCGGGGCCGACGCGGGCAACTACACCGTGGTCCTGCCCACGGGGTTGACCGCCAACATCACGCCCGCCAGCCTCACCGTCACGGGTGTGGGCGCGAACAACAAGGTGTATGACACCACGACTGCCGCCACGCTCACGGGCACGGCCAGCGTTGCCGCCCTGGGTGGCGATACCGTCACTGTAGGCGGCACCGGCAACGGAACTTTCGCCAACAAGAATGTGGGCAATGGCAAGACCGTGACCGTGACCGGCTACACGCTGGGCGGGGCTGACGCCGGCAACTACACCGTGGTGCAGCCTGTGGCGGTGACGGCAAACATCACCCCCGCCAGCCTGACGGTCACGGGCGTGGGCGCCAACAACAAGGTCTATGACGCTACCACCACGGCCACGCTTAACGGCGCGGCCAGCGTCACGGCCTTGGCCGGCGATAGTGTGACGGTGGGTGGAACGGGCAGCGGCAACTTCGCCAACAAGAATGTGGGCAATGGCAAGGCTGTCACTGTCACCGGTTACACGCTGAGTGGAGCCGACGCCGGCAACTACACCGTGGTCCAGCCCACGGGGCTGACCGCCAATATCACGCCGGCCAGCATCACAGTCACAGGCGTGAGCGCCAACAACAAGGTCTATGACACCACAACCGCCGCCACCCTCGGCGGCACGGCAAGCGTTGCAGCCCTGGGCACCGATGTGGTGACGGTTGGCGGCGGCAGCGCTACCTTCGCCAACAAGAACGTGGGCAACGGCAAGGCCGTGACTGTCACCGGTTACACGCTGGGCGGCGCCGACGCCGGTAACTACACCGTGGTGCAACCCACGGGGCTGACGGCAAACATCACGCCGGCCAGCATCACCGTCACAGGCGTGACCGCCAACAACAAGGTCTATGACACCACCACCACCGCCACACTGAGCGGCACGGCAGCGGTCACGGCTTTGGGCGGCGACGTGGTGGCCGTGGGCGGCACCGGCAGCGGCAATTTCGCCAACAAGAATGTCGGCAACGGCAAGGCCGTGACCGTCACCGGCTATACGTTGAGCGGTGCCGACGCCGGCAACTACACCATAGCGCAGCCCACCGGTGTTACGGCCAACATCACACCGGCCAGCCTGGCCGTCACGGGTGTAGGGGCCAACAACAAGGTCTATGACGCCACCACCACGGCCACGCTCAATGGCGCGGCCAGTGTGACGGCCCTGGGCGGCGATGTGGTGGTTGTGGGCGGAACAGGTGCCGGCAACTTCGCCAACAAAAACGTCGGCAACGGCAAGGCCGTGACCGTCACCGGCTACACATTGAGCGGCGCCGATGCCGGCAACTACACCGTCGTGCAGCCCACCGGCGTCACGGCCAACATCACGCCGGCCAGCCTGGCTGTCACGGGTGTGGGCGCCAACAACAAGGTTTATGACACCACCACCGCCGCGACCCTGAACGGCACGGCGAGCGTCACCGCCCTGGGCACCGATGTCGTCGCCCTGGGCGGAACAGGCAGCGGCACTTTTGCCAACAAAAACGCGGGTAACGGCAAGGCCGTGACCGTCACCGGCTATACGCTGAGCGGCGCCGACGCCGGCAACTACGTCATCGCGCAGCCCAGCGGCGTCACCGCCAACATCACGCCGGCCACCCTGGCCGTCACCGGTGTGAATGCCCAGAACAAGGTGTTTGACGGCACGACCGCAGCCACCCTGGGCGGCACCGCCGCCGTCACGGCCCTGGCCGGCGATGTGGTCGCCGTCGGTGGCGGCCATGGGGCTTTTGCCGATCCGAATGTGGGCAACGGCAAGGCTGTGACCGTCACCGGCTTTACCCTGAGCGGCGCCGATGCCGGCAACTACGCGGTGGTACAGCCCACCGGGCTGACTGCGGCCATCACGCCTTTGCCCGCGGCACCTGCGCCCGCGACGCCGCCGACGACGCCGACGACGACGACGACGACGTCCGGGCGGGGATTGGGAGCGGATGGTGGAGGCATTCGTTCCGCCACTCAAGAGGCCCTGGATACGGAGCGCTCTACATTCAACTCCAGCGCCAGCTCGAGTTCCAACGCCAAATCCAATCCCAACGCCAACTCGACCGAGGCATCGTCAACCCTGCGCGTGACGCACAGCGCAAGCGCCGATGCATCATCGGGTGGCGAAGCGTTGGAGCCTTCCAGCCAGTTCGTCGAGGGGGTGGCGGACGCGCCCCTTGCCGTGTCAAGGAAAGACCCACGCCTGCACATCGTTGACGGTGGCGTTCAGTTGCGAAGCGGTGTGATCGCCGCCAAAAAATAAAACCGGTCGCTCCACGGAAGTTTTCCCATGAAATGCCTCGTATCCCGAAAGCACGCGGTGCTGCTGCTGGCCGCCGCGCCCTTTTTGACGGCCCAGGCGGCCGATCCGCTGCCGGTCGATATCGGCACCATCCTGCAGCAGGTCCAGCCGTCCCAGCCCTTCGCACCGCGGCCCCGCGGGGAAGCGCCGACCCTCAACAACCAGGAAAATGCCCCGGCACCGCCCGTACGTCCACCGGTTTCAGTGGACGTCAAATCGATCCAGATCCTCGGCAACACCCTGGTCGAGACGGACACCCTGCATGGACTGGTGGCCGACGCGGAAGGCAAAACCCTCACGCTCGACCAACTCGATGAAATGGCGACACGCATCAGCCGGTATTACCGCGGCCGGGGCCAAAGCTTCGCGCGAGCCGTGGTACCCGCGCAGGTGATCCAGTCGGGCATCGTGCGCTTTCTGGTGATAGAGGCGCGCTACGGCAAGGTCGGCATTGACAACCAGACGCGCGTGAACGACCTGCTGCTGCAGGCGACCGCCGCGCCGCTGCAAGGCGGGCAGCCGGTCGAGCAGGCCTTGCTCGACAGGTCACTGCTGTTGATGTCGGACATACCCGGCGTGATGGTGCAGGCCACCTTAAGGCCCGGCGAAGGGCTGGGCAACTCCGACCTGGTGATCCAGGCCACGCCCGGCCCGGGGACTTCCGGAAGCCTGGTACTGGACGACTACGGCAACAGCTACACCGGCAGAGGCCGGCTCGGCGGCACGGTGTTCTTCAACAACCCCCTGCGGCGTGGCGATGTCCTGGGTGTGAGTGGCCTGAGTTCAGGCGCCGGGGTCAACTACGGCCGCGTGAGCTACGAATCCTTGCTGAACGGGCAGGGCACGCGCGGCGGCGCTGCCTACTCCATGCTGAACTACAAAATCGGCGGATCGCTGCAGGAGCTGGGCGCGAATGGCTCGGCCGAAACCGAAAGCCTCTGGGGCAGGCATCCGCTGCTGCGCAGCCAGTCGGCCAATGTTTACGGCCAGGTCCAGTACGACAACCTGCAACTGCGCGAGCGCATCGACATGGCGGGCATGAAGACGGATCGGCACCTGGGCAGCTGGACGTCGAGCCTGAGCGGAGACTGGCGCGATACCGTGCTGTCCGGCGGCATCAACACCTGGAGCCTGGCATGGACCCGGGGCCGGGTGGGCTTTGATGTCGCGGAGGCCCAGCTGAGCGATGCGGCCAGCGCGAGAACGGAAGGCTGGTTTTCAAAAACCAACCTGAATTTCTCCCGCCTGCAGCGCTGGGGAGACAGGGGTTCGCTTTACGTGTCGTGGGCCGGTCAATGGGCGAATACCAATCTCGACTCCTCGCAAAAAATGTCCGTGGGCGGGCCTTATTCCGTCCGTGCCTACGACGTGAGCGCGCTGTCGGGCGATGCCGGTTACCGCGCAAGCATTGAAGTGCGCTACGACCTGGGGTCGGCCGGCGGCGGAAGGCTGCAGGCGCTGGCCTTCTGGGACGGGGCCTACCTCAAGGTCAACCAGCGCCCCTGGACGGCCGGCACCAATACCGCCACCTTCAGCGGCGCCGGTATCGGGCTCGACTGGAGCGGATACAACCAGTGGCGAGCCCGGGCCTACCTGGCCTCGCCGTTGGGGACTGCGCCTGAACTGGTCAAGGCGCCCGACGCCATGCGGATGTGGACAGAACTCGCTTATCGGTTCTGAGGTTCTTGTGGCCGGGTCTTGCTCCGGCTGAGCGCGCTCTTCCCCTCTCTTCGTCTTTCTGCTTACTCTGCTGAGGCTTGCTGGCCGGGGGTAGCCCGGCAGCTACTCACTTTTCTTTTGCTTCGCCAAAAGAAAAGTAAGCAAAAGAAAAGGCGACCCTGGTGTCTGCGTCCCTCCGCTTCGCTGCGGGCAACCTGCGGTGCTCGGTTCAGGCGGGGTCTCGCTAAACTCGCTCCGTTTCACTCCGCTCAGACAACGCGATCCCTGATCCGCCTGAACCTCCGCTCCTCGGCGCATACACAAGGGGTGGGAGAAGGAATACCAAACAGCCAAATACCGAAAACCACAAGGACACGCCATGGCGTGTCCTTGTTTGTATTTGTCTTCTTTGTCTTTGGTATTTGGTTCCCGATCCCGATTGCCCCGTCCTGGCTGGGCCGAGGAGCGCAGAGACAAGCGGATAAGGGCTGGCGTTGTCTGAGCGAAGCGCAGCGTAGCGAGTTTAGCCAGACCCCGCTTGGCTCGAGCACCGCAGGTTGCCCCGTAGCGAAGCGTAGGGGACCCAGACTGCGGGTCGCCTTTCTTTTGGGTACTTTTCTTTGGCGAAGCAAAGAAAAGTGCCTCGCCCGCCGGGGCGAGACCCGGCCAGCTGAACTAAGAAGAGGAAGGAGGAGGATGAGGAGGAAGAGCGCGCTCAGCCGGAGCAAGACCCGGCCGACTACCCGAGTCAATTCAATAAACAAAGCCCTGTTTCGCGCCCTGTTCGGACGCAGGCAGCACAGCCTTTCTTGGTACCGTCCATGAGCAAGCCCTCTTCCGCAGCTTCAGACGGAAGCGGCTTGCAGGAGACACACCATGCAACTGGACAATCTGAAAATCAGCACGCGGCTGGGCGCGGGCTTTGGGCTGGTATTGCTGCTGGCGGGCGGCTTGATGGCGGTGGGGCTGGGCCAGCTGGCCGGTGCCGGCGCCTTCAGCCGCGAGCTGAGCGGCGACGCCTGGTCGCGCGCCGGCGCCGCGGCGGCGCTGGGCAACTGGTCGCAATCCAATGCGCGTGCCACCCTGGAGCTGTCCCTTGCGGCGGATCCCACATTGGCGGGTGCCGCGCGCCGGCAAATCGCCATGGGCGACAAGAACATGACGGATGCCCTGGCGGCACTGGAAGCCGGCACCCCGCCGGCAGAAGAAAAGCCCTTGCTGGCAGGCGTGCGCGGCGCGCAGGCTTCCTATGCGCAGGCGCTGGCCAAAGTGGCAAAACAGATCGAAACCGGCGACCGCGAGGGTGCTGTCCGCGCCTGGGCCGGCGAGGCTGCGCCATCACTGGGCAAGCTGCAGCAGGAACTGGCCGCGCTGGCCGAAACGCAGGCACGGCAGGCCAGGGCCGGCGGCCAGGCGGTCGAAGCCGGCATTGCATCGGCGCAGCGCTGGATGCTGAGCCTGGGATTGGCTGCGTTGCTGGTGGGCGCCGCCGTAGCCTGGCGCCTCGCCCGCGGCATCGCGCAGCCGCTCAATGAGGCGATTTACATCGCCGAAACCGTGGCCGCCGGCGACCTGAGCCAGGAGTTCTCCACCGAACGTGGCGGTGATTTCGGCCGCCTGCTGGGCGCCCTGGGCGACATGGAAGACACGCTGACCGACCTGGTCAGCCGCATCAAAGCCTCCACCGATTCCATCACCCTGGCCTCCGGCGACATCGCGGCCGGCAATGCCGACCTGTCGCGCCGCACCGAGGAACAGGCGGCCTCGCTGGAGGAAACCGTCTCCAGCATGGAAGAGCTGACTTCCACCGTCAGGCTCAACGCCGAGCATGCGCGTTCGGCCAGCGGGCTGGCGGCCAGCGCCTCGGGTACCGCGGAACAAGGCGGCGCGGTGGTGGCGCAGGTGGTCGACACCATGGCGGCCATCAGCGGCAGCTCCCGCAAAATCGTGGACATCATTGCCGTCATCGAAGGCATCGCCTTCCAGACCAACATCCTGGCGCTCAATGCGGCCGTGGAAGCCGCGCGCGCCGGCGAGCAGGGCCGCGGTTTTGCCGTGGTGGCCAGCGAGGTGCGCGGCCTCGCGCAGCGCAGCGCCGGGGCGGCGCGTGAAATCAAGGCGCTGATCGCGGATTCCGTCGCGCATGTCGAGAGCGGCTCCGAGCTGGTCGGCCAGGCGGGCCGCACCATGCAGGACATCGTGCAGGCCGTCAAACGCGTGAGCAGCCTGCTCGAGCAGATCTCCGCCGCCTCGGTCGAGCAAAGCAACGGCATCGCGCATGTGAACCAGGCCATGGTGCTGATGGACAAGGCGACCCAGCAAAACGCCGCGCTGGTCGAGCAGGCCTCCACGGCGGCGGCCTCGCTGGCCGAGCAGACACTGCAGCTGCAGGCGGCGGTTGATGAATTCAAATTGGATGCCGAGCCTGAAGCCGCGCCGTCGGCTGCCCTTCATTTCCAGGCAATAGGCCGGGACCTGCACCGCACGGTGCCGGCCGCTGCCTAGCGACGTTCGGCCGGGCGCCGCTTAGATGCCCGGCGGCTTTTTCAGCGTCAGCATGCGGTCCTGGGCGTGCAGCACGATGGTCTTGATCTCGGCGCCCTGCAGCACCGTGAGCCGGATTTCCGCGTCGGGCGCGGCGTGGTCCCAGAGTTTTTTGTAAAAGGCCTCCAGCGTCGCGACTTTCGCATCGTCCACCGCCAGCACCACATCGCCCGCCGACAGACCGGCCAGCTCCGCCGGGCTCTCCTTGCTCACGCGCAATATCTGTATGCGCCCGCCCTGGTCGTTGGAGGTGATGCCCAGCCAGGGCCTGCGGCTCTTGGCGCTGTAACCCGAACGCTGCAGCTCCGCGAGTATGGGACGCAGCAAATCCACGGGCACAAACATATTGCCCGGCAGGCGGCGGTTTTCATTGGTCGCATCCGACACGAACAGCGAGCCTATGCCTATCAGTTCGCCGCGCTGGTTAAAGAGCGGCGCGCCGCTGTGGTTGCCACCGCTGGCCAGCACCGGCGGGCTGGTGAAGAGGGCCGATTCAATGTGGTATTCCCAGCTGCCCGAGAAGGCGCGCCGGCTGACCAGCCGCGTCATGCTCACGTCGCCATCGTCATCGGGCTGCGGGCCGGTCACCGCCATCAGCGGCTCGCCCGGCTGCAGATCCCTGCTGCTACCCAGCGTCGCCACCGCCACATTGCGCAGCGGCAGCAGCGGGCGCAGCAGGCCGAAACCCGTGGCCAGGTCGTAGGCCACGGCGCGCGCCGGCAGCGTCCTGTTGTCCTGGGTCACAACCTCGATCTGCTCGGCCTCCAGCATCAGGTAGCCAATGGTCAGGATCAGCCCGTCCTGGCCGATCAGCACGCCCGAGCCCGCGCGCTGCAGGCCCAGGGTTTCGGCGGAGCGCGCGTCCTCCATCGCCGTGACCTTGACGCCCACCACCGCCGCCGTGGCCCGGTTCAGCGCATCCATCATGGCCTGCGCCGCCGGCGGCGGCGCCGTGGCCGCGTGGGCTGTGCCCAGCAGCAAAGTGCTTGAGAGAAGGAGACAGAGCCAATGACGCATGCTGCACATGACGGACTCCAGACGCGGCGAGAGGGCTGCGGACACACAAAAGAAAGGGGCCGGCCGCGATTGAAGAATGCGCCTTATTAAATGGCGTTGCAAGCGGGAGGGGCAAAAATCCGGCGGCAAAAAATAACAGCTTGGTGTTGCCCGCCGCCATGGAGAAAAACAAAAAAGCCGTCCATGAACGAGGGTCATGAGACGGCTTTCGGGATGTGGTGCCCGGGGCCGGAATCGAACCGGCACGCCTTGCGGCGGGGGATTTTGAGTCCCCTGCGTCTACCAATTTCACCACCCGGGCTGGAATGAGCGAAGCCTCAAATTATGGCACAGTGTGGTCATGAACTATCCCACCATTGAAGACGCGATTGGCAAAACGCCTCTGGTCGCGCTGCAACGTATTTACGCCGCCGAGAACGCCGCACGCGGCAATGTGATCCTCGGCAAGCTTGAAGGCAACAATCCCGCCGGTTCGGTCAAAGACAGGCCGGCGCTCTCGATGATCAAGCGCGCCGAGGAGCGCGGCGACATCAAGCCGGGCGACACGCTGATCGAAGCCACTTCGGGCAATACGGGTATTGCCCTGGCCATGGCGGCCGCGATCAAGGGCTACAAGATGGTCCTGATCATGCCGGAGGACCTGAGCATAGAGCGGGCCCAGACCATGAAGGCTTTTGGCGCCGAATTGATCCTCACGCCCAAAAGCGCGGGCATTGAATACTCGCGCGACCTGGCCGACCAGATGCAGAAAGAGGGCAAGGGCCGGGTGCTGGACCAGTTCGCGAATGCCGACAACCCGCGCATCCATTACGAGACCACGGGCCCCGAAATATGGACAGATACGTCAGGCAAGGTGACACATTTTGTCAGCGCCATGGGCACGACGGGTACGATTACCGGGGTTTCGCGCTACCTCAAAGAGAAAAATCCGGCCATCAAGGTGATCGGCGCCCAGCCCAGCGAGGGTTCGCGCATCCCCGGCATCCGCAAATGGCCGCAGGAATACCTGCCCAAGATTTATGACCCGCGCCAGGTCGATGAATTGGTGCTGGTCAGCCAGTCCGACGCCGAGGACATGTGCCGACGCCTGGCGCGCGAGGAAGGCATATTTGCCGGAATCTCGGCTGCCGGCGCCCTCTGGGTGGCGCAGGAAATCGCCAAGACCGTGGAAAACGCGGTGATCGTCTTTGTGGTCTGCGACCGCGGCGACCGCTACCTGTCTACCGGCGTGTTTCCGGCTTGATGCTCCACCGACGCGGGCTTTCTGCTATTGAAAAAATAGCGGCAAGCCGCGTTTTCTTTCTTTCATTTTCCCTTCTGATCGCCTGCCATGACCCATGAATTCCGGTTTTGCCCGAACTGCGCGACGCCGCTGGCCATGGTGTCGCAGATGGAAGACGGCGGTGAAAAGGTGCGGCTGCGCTGCCCGGCGTGCGGGTTCACCCACTGGAACAATCCCACGCCGGTACTGGCCGCGGTGATTGAATACCACGGCCAGGTGTTGCTGGCGCGCAATGCGGCCTGGCCGGGCAAGATGTATGCGCTGATCACGGGTTTCATGGAGGCGGGCGAGACGCCGCAGGGCGGGATAGAGCGCGAAATCAAGGAAGAAACCAACCTGGAAACGACGTCGCTGGACCTGATTGGCGTTTACGACTTCCAGCGCATGAATCAGATCATCATTGCTTACCACGCGGTCTGCACGGGGGAGGTCAGCCTGTCGCCCGAGCTGGTGGATTACCGGCTTTACGACCTGGACAAGCTCAAATGCTGGCCCGCCGGCACCGGCTATGCGCTGGCCGACTGGCTGCGTACGCGGGGCCATGAGCCTGAGTTTGTGGAGTGGGCCAAGCGCACCGAATAGCTTGCCGGCTGGGGTAAAGCCCGGTTCAGGGCCTTTACGCTTTGCTTAAAATCGCGGCAACCCAAGGATTTTCATGAACATCGACAAAGAACTCGACACCCGCGGCCTGAATTGCCCGCTGCCCATCCTGAAAGCCAAAAAAGCGCTGACGGAGATGATGAGCGGCCAGCTGCTGCGAGTGGTGTCCACCGATGCCGGCTCGACCCGGGATTTTCAGGCCTTTGCCAAGCAGACCGGCAACGAGCTGGTCGAGCAGCAGGTCGCCGGCAGCGACTTTATCCACGTCTTGAAACGGCGTTAAACCCGCCGTAGGGCGCCGCCAGGGCGCTGGCCGCCCAGGTTTTCAGGCCTGTTTGCGGCGTTCCCGGCCCGACCAGCCTATCTGCAGGTTGTCCAGGTAGTTGCGAAAGTGCACGCCCACCTCGGGGTGCTGCAGCGCCAGCTCGACGGTGGCTTCCAGAAAGCCTTCCTTGCTGCCGCAGTCATAACGTTTGCCCTCGTACTGGAAGGCGTAAACGCTTTCCTTATCAAGCAGGCTTGATATCCCGTCGGTCAGCTGCAGCTCACCGCCCACGCCGGCCTTTTGACTGCGGATGTGCTCAAAAATTGCCGGCGTCAGGATGTAACGGCCGGCCACACCCATGCGTGACGGGGCCACCTCGGGTGCCGGTTTCTCGACGATTTTTTTCACTTTCATGAGGCCCGCGCTGGCCGCGCCGTCGGTCTCGACGATGCCGTAGCGGCGGGTCTGGTCCTGGGGCACTTCCTGCACCGCCAGGATGGATTGCTGCAGTTCCTTGAACTGCTCGGCCATCTGGGCGAGCACCGGCTTGCCGCCCTTGGGACCGACCATCAGGTCGTCAGCCAGCAGGACGGCGAAAGCCTCCTGGCCGACCAGGTGTTCGGCGCACAGCACGGCATGCCCCAGGCCCAGGGAGCGGGGCTGGCGCACGTAGGAAAAATTCATGTCTTCGGGCTGGACGGAGCGCACCAAATCCAGCAGGGCGTGCTTTTGAGCTACCTCCAGCTCGTTCTCGAGCTCGTAGGCAGTATCAAAGTGGTCCTCTATGGCCCGTTTATTGCGTCCTGTCACAAAAATCATGTGACGGATGCCTGCCGCGTAAGCCTCTTCCACCGCGTATTGGATCAGCGGCTTGTCGACGACGGGGAGCATTTCCTTGGGCTGGGCCTTGGTGGCCGGGAGAAACCGGGTGCCAAGGCCGGCAACCGGGAATACAGCTTTGTGTAATGTAAATTTTTGCATCGACTTTGATCGGGGAAAAGACTAGAGTGTTGCGTTGTTGATACATGACTCAGGTCGGACAAAGGCTCGACTTGACGTGGTCAAACCGCGCGAATTGCGGTCTGCGGGAAAAAAGGACTCACTGGGTGGACATCTTACTTCTTGACGCGCTGGTGCCCGAGGCAATGGCTTGGCTGGAAACCCGCCACAGCGTGGGCTACCACCCCGAGCTCGCCGACGACCTGACTTCCCTGCGCAAGATCGCCTACAAGACCAAGGGCATTGTGTTCCCGCGCCAGACTGTGGTGACACGCGAGTTCCTCGACTTCCTGCCCAAGATCAGGGCCGTGGGCCGCTTGCACGTGGGCACGGACAACACCGACCTCGAGGCCTGCAAGGAGCGCGACATCAAGGTCGTGCATGCCAGCAGCGCCAACGTGCGCTCCAATGCCGAATACCTGCTGAGCAGCCTGCTGCTGCTGTACCGCCGCGGCTTGGTCTCGGCCCTGATGGGGCGGCGCCACCCGACGACGCAGATGGGGCGCGAGCTGCACGGCAGCACCGTGGGTATCCTGGGCCTGGCCCCGACGGCGCACACGCTGGCCGGCATGCTCAACGGCCTGGGCGTGCGTCTCATAGGCTACGACCCCGCGGTGCACCACACGGCGCCCATCTGGGAGCGCCTGCGCATACAGCCGGTGTCCCTGTCTGAACTCGTCAGCCAGGCCGACGCGGTCTCGGTGCAGATGCTCTACGCCACGCGCTTTCGCGGCTTTGTGAATGAAAAACTGTTGGCCGCCTGCAGACGCAATCAGCTGTGGGTGGGCATCAGCCGCAGCGAACTGTTTGACGAAGCCGCGCTGGCCGCGGCGCTGTGCGACGGCCGCATAGAGGCCTGCATCCTGGACGGCGCCGAAGCCAGCTTTCTGGGTGACACTTCGCCCCTCAAGGGCCTGAAGAACCTGTTCGTCACGCCGCGCCTGGGCTCGCACACACGCGAGGCGCGCCTGCGCTCGAGCTGGTATGTGGCGCACCGCATGCATGAAGCCATCAGTACCACGCACAGCGGCATGGACCAGTTGCCGAGTGCGCCCATGGACCTGGAGATGCCGGGGAGCGTTCCGCCCTCGCAATGGTCCGAGCCCGAAACCGTCCGCTGATGACGGGACATCAGCCGATAAAAAAGCCCCGGTAAGCGGGGCTTTTTTGTGGGCGGCGTTCGCGCTTATTTAAGCCGTGCCAGCTGCTCGCGGATTTTGGCCAGGGCAGCCTGGTTATCGGCCAGGCGCTTGCGTTCCTGTTCCAGCACGGCCGGGGGAACCTTGCTGACGAAGGCTTCGTTGGCGAGCTTGGTCTCGGACTTGGTGATCTCTCCCGTCAGGCGAGCCTCTTCCTTTTGCAGGCGAATCTTTTCCGCCGCCAGATCGACTTCCATGTACAGGCACAGGCGCGCTTCGCCGACGATGGCCACCGGTGCGGACTGTGCCGCGGCAACCCATTCGGCTTCGCTCTCAAACACCTTCACCTCGCTGAGCTTGGCCAGCGACTTGAGCACGGGCGCCACGTTGTTCATAAAGGCGCTGTCGCCCAGCACGAACAGCGGCAGGCGCGTGGCCGGCGAGACCTTCATCTCGCCGCGCAGGTTGCGGCAGGCGTCCACCAGGGTCTTGAGCCTGGCGACATGGGCCTCGGCTTGTTCGTCGATTTTCTCGGGCTGGCTTTGCGGGTAGGGCGAGGTGCCTATGAACTTGCCCGTCTTCCCGGCGACGGGCGCAACCTTCTGCCAGAGTTCCTCGGTGATAAAGGGGATCAGTGGATGCGCCAGGCGCAGTATGGCTTCAAGCGTACGGATCAGCGTGCGGCGGGTAGCCCGTCTTTGTGCCTCGTTGCCATCCCTTATCTGCACTTTCGCGATTTCCAGATACCAGTCGCAGAATTCGTTCCAGACAAACTGGTAAACACTGCCTGCAACATTGTCGAGGCGATACTCGCCAAAGCCCTTGGCCACCTCGGCTTCCACGCGCTGCATGGTCGACGAGATCCAGCGGTCGGCCTGCGAGAAGCTCAGGTAGTTGTGGAACTCGCCGCCGGGCGCGCATTGTTCCTTGGTGTGCTCTTCTAGCCCGCAGTCCTGGCCTTCGCAGTTCATCAAAGTGAAAACGCTTGCGTTCCACAGCTTGTTGCAGAAGTTGCGGTAGCCCTCGCAGCGCTTGCTGTCGAAGTTGATGCTGCGGCCCAGGCTGGCCAGCGAGGCGAAGGTAAAACGCAGCGCATCGGCGCCGTAGCCCGGGATGCCTGCGGGGAATTCCTTTTCGGTGTTCTTGCGCACCTGCGGCGCGGTCTCAGGCTTGCGCAGGCCTTGCGAGCGCTTTTCGAGCAGGGGCGTGAGCTCGATGCCGTCGATCAGGTCGACCGGGTCCAGCACATTGCCTTCGGACTTGCTCATCTTCTTGCCCTGGGCGTCCTTTACCAAGCCGTGGATGTACACGTCCCTGAACGGCACCTGGCCGGTGAAATGCGTGGTCATCATGATCATGCGGGCGACCCAGAAGAAGATGATGTCGTAGCCGGTGACCAGCACGCTGGAGGGCAGGAAAAGGTCCAGCTCTTTTGTCTTCTCGGGCCAGCCCAATGAAGAGAAGGGCACCAGCGCGGACGAGTACCAGGTGTCCAGCACGTCTTCGTCGCGCGTGAGCTTTTTGCCGGGCGCCTGCTTCTGCGCTTCTTCCTCGCTGGTGGCGACATAAACCTTGCCGTCCTCGTCATACCAGGCGGGGATCTGGTGGCCCCACCAGAGCTGGCGCGAGATGCACCAGTCCTGGATGTTGTTCATCCACTGGTTGTAGGTGTTGACCCACTGCTCGGGCACGAACCTGACCTGGCCGCTGCTCACGGCGTCGCGCGCCTTCTGCGCGATCGATTTGCCAGTCGGGTCCTGCTCGCTGACCTTGCTGAGCGCGACAAACCACTGGTCGGTCAGCATGGGCTCGACGACAGCGCCAGTGCGCGCGCAGACCGGCACCATGTTTTTGTGCGGCACGGCTTTTTCGAGGAATCCTTGTTCCTCGAGGTCCTTGAGCACGGCCTTGCGGCAGTCGTAGCGGTCCAGGCCCTGGTACTGCTTAGGCCCGTTCTCGTTGATCTTGGCGTCCAGCGTGAAGATGGTGATCAGCGGCAGGTCGTGGCGCAGGGCCACCTGGTAGTCGTTGAAGTCGTGCGCGCCGGTGATCTTCACCACGCCGCTGCCGAAAGCCGGGTCCACGTAGTCGTCGGTGATCACCGGGATCTTGCGGTCGCACAGCGGCAGGTCGACCATTTTGCCGACCAGGTGTTTGTAGCGCTCGTCGTCCGGGTGCACCGCCAGCGCGCCGTCGGCCAGCATGGTTTCGGGCCGGGTGGTGGCGATGTGCATGCCGCGCAGCGGCGTGCCGTCGGCGGCTTTTTGCGGGCCGTCGCTGAAGGGATACTCGATGTGCCACATGAAGCTGTCGCGCTCTTCGTTCTCGACTTCCAGGTCGGACACGGCGGACTTGAGAATCGGGTCCCAGTTCACCAGGCGCTTGCCGCGGTAGATCAGGCCCTGCTCATAGAGCTTCACAAAGGTCGAGGTGACCACCGTGGACATCTTCGGGTCCATGGTGAAGTATTCGTGCTTCCAGGCCACCGAGTCGCCCATGCGGCGCATCTGGCGCGTGATGGTGGTGCCGGATTCTTCCTTCCACTCCCAGACCTTGGCGACGAAGTTCTTGCGGCCCAGGTCGTGGCGGCTTTTGCCTTCGCCCTGCAGCTTGCGCTCCACCACGATCTGTGTGGCGATGCCGGCGTGGTCGGTGCCGGGCACCCACAGCGTGTTGTGGCCGCGCATGCGGTGGTAGCGCGTGAGCGAATCCATGATGGTCTGGTTGAAGGCGTGGCCCATGTGCAGCGTGCCCGTCACGTTGGGCGGCGGCAGCTGGATGGAAAAAGACGGCTTGGCCGCGTCCAGCGTGGGTTCGTACTGGCCGCTTTGTTCCCATTCGGGTCCCCAGCGGCTTTCAATGGCGGCCGGCTCGAAGGATTTGGCCAGGCTGTCCAGCCCCGGTGTGGGGACTTTGACGGCCTCCGCGGCGGGAGTGGCGGTATCGGCGAGGGCGGGGGCGGCAGCGTTGGTCATGGGGGCAATGAAAAACGGCATCGAGGGGATGCCGCCTTGGGGTTGGGGGAAACTACCTCGATTTTATTCGACTGGGCGGCCCGGGGCCGCTGGGCCTTGCCTATCCCGGCGCGGCCACGGTCTTTGCGGCCGCCGCCACGCAGGCCCGCAGCACGGCGGTGTCGCCCAGCTGGTTGGCCATGAGCAGGATCAGCCGGGCATTGAGCAGCTCGGATTCCTCGCGGCTCAGGCCCCGGTGGGCGTCCAGCAGGCACTCGTAAAAGGCATCGGCGTCCTGGAAATGCAGGCGGGTGCTCAGGGGGCTGTCGGTTTTCATGGGTTTTCCTTTCCGCCGTGGCCGGCGCCCAGCGCGGCGGCCACCGCGTGGACCAGCGAGGCGTCCACGCTCTCGCCGGTGGCGGCCACATGGCCGTCGGGCCGCAGCAGCGCCCAGGCATGGCCGAAGACATGGCAGGTCGCCTGCAGGTGGCCGTGCTCGTCGATGACATGCTCCACGGCCGCGGCTTTCTCGCCGGGGCCCACCACCTGCACGCAGCGCAGGCCGGCCTCCATCGACAGCGCCGCCAGGCGCGCCAACGCGGCGGCGGAGACATCGCCAAAGGTCAGCAGCAGCAAACGGCCGTGGGCCCAGTCCAGCAGGTCCAGCAGCTCGCCGGGGCGGCCGTCGGCCCAGGCAAAACCCACGTTCTGCGTCGCCCGCCCGCCGGCCGGCCCGCAGGCGCTGGACTGTGTGTAGTGGCTGGGCGTGGACATGCGGCCGGTGTTAACGAGCTGCCTGGCAAATACATGCTCGCGCGCCAGGCCCAGCGCCGCGCTGCGAAACAGCCGCTCGGCGCCGTCGGCCGGCCGCAAAAAGCGCGCCGTGCGGTTGGTGATGCGAACGTTGTGCGCGGCCGCCTCATGGCGTTCGTGGTGGTAGCTGTCCAGCAGAGCGGGGGCGGCCCGGCCCTGCAGCACGGCGGCCAGCTTCCAGGCCAGGTTGTCGGCGTCCTGCACGCCCGAATTGCCGCCGCGCGCGCCGAAGGGGCTCATCACGTGGGCGGCGTCCCCGGCGAAGAACACGCGGCCGTGGCGCAGGCTGTCCAGGCATTCGCTGCGGTAGGCATAGGGGCCGACCCAGACGATCTCATAGTCGCTGTCGTCCAGCAGCCTGCCCGACTGGCTTTTGAACTGCGCTTTGAGGCGCGCGCGCACCACGTCCTCGCGGCTGATCTCCTCGGGCTTGGCCTGCGGCGGCATCTGGTAGTCAATGCGCCACACGCCGTCGGCCATCAGGTGCTGCCAGACGGCGCGGCCCTCGTTGAAGGGCGCCTCTATCCAGGTGTGGCGCTCCGCCGGCGGCGGGTTCTTGAAGCGCACGTCGGCAATGCACCAGCGGTCGTCGCCCTGCTGCGCCGTCACTGTGGCGCCGCACCAGGCGCGAAACGGGCTGCGAGAGCCGCTGCAGTCGATCACATGTTCGGCTTCCAGGGCGTAGGAGCCGGCCGGCGTTTCGAGTTGCAGCGTCGCGAAATCCTCGTTTTGCTCGAAGCCGGTGACGCGGTGGCTCCAGCGGATGTTGACCAGGCGATTTTCGGGTGTGGGACTGTAGAGCTGCTCGACCAGAAAGCCCTCGACATAAAACTGCTGGATATTGATAAAGGGCGGCTGCCGGCTCAGCGAATGGCTTTGCTGCTGCCGCAGGTCGAAGGCGTAGACCTCGTCCTTGCCCGCGAAGGTGCGGCCCACGCTCCACTGCACGCCCCTGGCCGCGATGCGCTCGTAAATACCCAGGCGCTTGAAGATTTCCAGGCTTTTTTGCGCATAGCAGATGCCGCGCGAGGACGCGCCCTTCACGCCCACGGTGTTGTCCTCGTCCAGCAGCACGGCGCGCACGCCGTACTGCGCCAGCGCGCAGGCCAGCGTCAGCCCCGTGATGCCGCCGCCCACGATGGCGACGGCGTGGCGTTTGAGCTCGCCCGTGCGCAGTTCAGGCGGCGCCACAAAAGGGTATTCGGGCAGGGCATAACCCGCGCCCTGGGCGAATTCATAGCCGTTGGTGAAGGTGGCGGCCAGCGCGGCGGGCATCTTGTCGGGCATTTGCGTTGTCTCCGGCATGGGTCTGCGCCTCTTGTTCTGTTTACCTATTCGTAATCAATCTACCATAACGTAATTAAGGCGAGGACCTGGCCGCTCTTGGGGAGCTGGTGCTATGGCGGTATGTTTTGTAATTAAAAATTGTTATTAATGGTGTTAGTTAGATAGGTTTTATCAATTTCATGCATTGATTCCAGCAATTAGACGAAGCGGCCGAACAGGTCTAAGGTGTCCTGGTCTTCGGTCTTCGCACCTGGACTTTGGCGACGGGGGCTTGAAGCATTGGCGATTTGTTCATCCATCAACCCACGAAGGAGATTTCCATGGCTGCTCTCAAAGGCTCCAGGACGGAAGAGAACCTGAAAGCCGCATTTGCCGGCGAATCGCAGGCCAACCGCCGCTACCTGTATTTCGCGAATAAGGCCGACGTTGAAGGCCAGCCCGATGTCGCCGCGCTGTTTCGCTCCACCGCGGAAGGTGAAACCGGCCACGCCCACGGCCACCTCGAATGGCTGGAGCAATGCGGCGACCCCGCCACCGGCCTGCCTTTCGGCGCCACGCGCGACAACCTCAAGTCCGCCGTCGCCGGCGAAACCCACGAGTACACCGACATGTACCCCGGCATGGCCAAGACCGCGCGCGACGAAGGCCATGACGAAGTGGCCGACTGGTTCGAGACTCTGGCCAAGGCCGAGCGCTCGCACGCCAATCGCTATTCAAAAGCGCTGGCCGAACTGGTCGATTAAGGCTGCTTGTTCCCTCTCCCTCTGGGAGAGGGTTAGGGTGAGGGCGAGAGGCGATAGATTGAGCCTTGCCTTCACCTTGGCTGAACCCCCTCACCCCAACCCTCTCCCCGGTGGGGCGAGGGAGCAATGGAAGAGACAAGACCATGGCCACAGAAGGCAACCTCCAGGCGCCCACGCGCCACGCGATCGACTGGAAAAACCCGGACTTCTATAACGAGGAAGCCGCGCTGCACGAGATGGAGCGCATCTTCGACATCTGCCATGGCTGCCGTCGCTGCGTGAGCTTGTGCGGCGCCTTTCCCACCTTGTTCGACCTGGTCGATGAAAGCAAGACCGGCGAGGTCGACGGCGTGGACAAGAAGGACTACATGAAGGTGGTCGACCAGTGCTATATGTGCGACCTCTGCTACATGACCAAGTGCCCTTATGTGCCGCCGCACGAGTTCAACCTCGATTTTCCCCACACCATGCTGCGCGCCAAGGCCATCAAGTTCAAAAAGGGCGAGGTCGGCGCGGGTGAAAGGTTTTTGTCGTCCACCGACGTGCACGGCCAGTTCGCCGGCATTCCCATCGTGGTCCAGGTGGCCAATGCGGTCAACAAGACCAGACCGGCGCGCGCCGTGATGCAAAAAGTGCTGGGCGTGGACAAAAACGCCTGGCTGCCGGATCTGGCGACGAAGAAGTTCCGCTCGGGCGCGCCCGAAGCGCCGCCGCATGCCGTCAAGGACGGGGCCAAGACGCCCGGCAAGGTGGTGATTTATTCGACCTGCTACATCAACTACAACGAGCCCGGCATAGGCCACGACCTGCTCAAGGTGCTGGACCACAACGAAGTGCCCTATGTGCTGGTTGAAAAGGAAAAATGCTGCGGCATGCCCAAGCTGGAGCTCGGCGACCTGCCCTCGGTGAACGCCAGCAAGGAGGCCAACATCCCGGTGCTGGTGAAATACGCGAAAGAGGGCTACGCCATCCTGAGCGCCGTGCCCAGCTGCACCCTGATGTTCAAGCAGGAGCTGCCGCTGATGTACCCCGACGATGCCGAGGTGCAGCTCGTCAAGGCGCATATGTGGGACCCGTTTGAATACCTGATGGCGCGCAAACGCGACGGCCTGCTCAAGACCGAGTTCCCCACGCCGCTGGGCAAAATCAGCTACCAGATCCCCTGCCACGGACGCGTGCAGAACATCGGCAAGAAGACCGAGGAGATGCTCAAAATGGTGCCTGGCACCAGCGTGCACACGCACGAGCGCTGCTCCGGCCATGCCGGCACCTTTGGCGTGAAAGTGCCCTACCACCAGCAAGCCATGAAAATCGGCAAGCCGCTGTTCAAGGCCATGGCCAGCCACAAGGATGGCGGTCTGCCTGACGTCATCAGCAGCGACTGCCCGCTGGGCGGCCACCACATCGCCCAGGGCTTTGAGGTGAACAGCCTGGGCGCGCCGCCGCAAAAGCATCCGCTCACCTTGATACGCACGGCCTACGGCCTGAAATAAGCCCCGACCAGCAGGACGCCGCCATGAAGACCACCGGAAAGATCACCCGCGAATCCCTGATGACGCTGGAGGCCTACAGCAAATACCGCAAGGAGAACAAGCCCGCCATCATCGCCCACCGCAAGCTGCGCAGTGTGCGCCTGGGCGAGCATGTCAACCTGCAGTTTGAAAGCGAGACCAGCATCCGCTACCAGATCCAGGAGATGCTGCGCATCGAGAAAATCTTCGAGGAGGAGGGCATAGAGCAGGAGATAGAGGCCTACGCGCCGCTGATGCCCGACGGGACCAACTGGAAGGGCACGCTGATGCTGGAGTACCCCGACGTCAGTGAACGCAAGCGCGAACTGGCCCGGTTGATAGGCGTGGAAGACCGCATGTTCGTCGAGGTTGAAGGCCACGCCCGCGTCTACGCGATTGCCGACGAAGACATGGATCGCGAGAACGACGAAAAAACCTCGGCCGTGCACTTTGTGCGCTTCGAGCTGGACCCGGCCATGCGCGCGGCGGTCAAAGCCGGCGCCGGCGTCAAGCTCGGCTGCGACCATACGCATTACCCGGCGCATGTGAACATTTCTGCGGAGACCCTGGCCTCGCTGGCCGGCGATTTGGTTTAAGGTTTTTTGCGGCGTGCGCCCGTGTTGCGGCACGCCTGTCGTAAAGTGAGGGTTTCGCCTTACTTGCCTTACTCCAATAACTCAAAGCATGCTGTTTCTTATCTCGCCGGCCAAGTCGCTGGACTACGACACGCCGCCGCACGTAGACACCCACACCCCAACCCTGTTCCCGCGCCAGTCGGCGCAACTGATTGAAGTGCTCAAGACCAAGACCCCGCAGCAAATCAGCAGCCTGATGAAGCTGTCTGACGCGCTGGCGGGCCTGAACGTGGCGCGCTACCAGGCATGGTCGCCCAAGTTCACCGCCAAGAACTCCAAACAGGCCGCGCTGGCCTTTGACGGTGACGTGTATGGCGGGCTGGCCGCCAGGACCTTGAGCGCCGCGCAACTCGACTGGGCGCAGGACCACGTCTGCATCCTGAGCGGCCTTTACGGCGTGCTGCGGCCGCTGGACCGCATGCAGCCCTACCGCCTCGAAATGGGCACGGCACTGGCCACACCCCAGGGCAAAAACCTCTACCAGTTCTGGGGCTCGCAAATCTCCGACTACCTCAACGAACGCGCCGCCGCCGACACCACGCCCGTGGTCATCAACCTGGCCAGCGAGGAATACTTCAAGGCCGTGGACCGCAAGGTGCTCAAGGCGCGTGTGGTGAGCTGCGTGTTCGAGGAGTTCAAGGGCGGCAAGTACAAAATCATCAGCTTTAATGCCAAACGCGCGCGCGGCCTGATGCTGCGCTACGCGATCGAGAAAAAAATCGCCACAGTCAAAAAACTCGAAAGCTTTGACGCCGAGGGTTACCGCTTCGACCCCAAGGTTTCGGAACCCGACCGGCTGGTGTTCCGGCGCAAGCAGGCCGCCTGAGGCCGCATCCTCTTAGCCCCCATCATGCAAACCCAGGCCATCACGCGCGAGATGCAGGACTGGGTGGCGCAGCAGCTCGCGGCCGGGCATGGGCAGCACGAGGTTTTCCAGGCGCTGCTGGACGCCGGCTGGCATGCCGCGGCCGCCAACCGGGCTTTGGGCTTGCAGGCCGCCGGCGAAGCAGCGCTGCCGCAGCCCGCGCAGGCCGTGCCCCGCGTCCGGGCCGACGCCGCCGGCGCCATGGTGGACGCGGGCGACAAGTGGGTGACGGTGCGTGAACACCGCAGCGCGCCCGAACTCTGGGTGTTCGACAACCTGCTCAGCGCCGCCGAGTGCGAGGCGCTCATCGCGGCGGCCGAGTCGCGCCTGGCGCGCTCGCTGACCGTGGACATACGCACCGGCGGCGAAGAGCTCAACCACGACCGCACCAGCCACGGCATGTTTTACACGCGCGGCGAGAACGAGGCGATTCGCCGCATCGAGGCCCGTATCGCCAGGCTGCTGAACTGGCCGGTGCGCAACGGCGAAGGCCTGCAGGTGTTGCGCTACCGGCGCGGCGCCGAGTACAAGCCGCATTACGACTACTTCGACCCCGGCGAGCCCGGCACCGCGGCCATACTGCGGCGCGGCGGCCAGCGCGTGGCCAGCCTCATCATGTATCTGCGCGAGCCCGCAGAGGGTGGCGCCACGGTGTTCCCCGACATAGGCCTGCGCGTGCGGCCGCAACAGGGCAGCGCGGTGTTTTTCAGTTATGCGCTGGCGCATCCCACCAGCCTCACCTTGCACGGTGGCGAGCCGGTGAAATCAGGCGAAAAATGGATTGCCACCAAATGGCTCCGGGAACGCGAATTCATTTGAACTCCAATCCCTCATCCGCAGAACAAAAAACTTCGCCTCATGTTTTTTCATTTCTTTATCTGCGTAAATCTGCGAAATCTGCGGATGATTTTTTATCCACAGATTTCGCAGATTACGCAGATTGAATGCAGGACAAGATGTTTGTTGCAAGATGGAGTCGCCTGCTTTGGGACAGGGCCTTGTGACGCTTGGGAGACTCTGTGATTGAGTCGGCTCCGGGAGCGAGACCCATAATCAATTATGAAAATCAAAGCCAACAACATCGATATCGAAATCGAAGACACCCACCCCGGCGACACCACAGGCCGGCCCGTGGTGCTGCTCATCATGGGCCTGGGCATGCAGCTGATCGCCTGGCCGCCGGCCATGGTGCAGGCGATTGCCGATGCGGGCTTTCGCGTTGTGCGCCTGGACAACCGCGACATCGGCCTGTCCCAGCACTTCGACCACCTTGGCGCGCCCAACCTGTTCTGGGAGGGCCTGAAATTCCGCCTGGGCTGGCGCATACGCCCGCCCTACAGCCTGCAAGACATGGCGGCCGATACGCTGGGTGTGCTCGATGCATTGCAGATTTCCAAAGCGCACGTGGTGGGCGTCAGCATGGGCGGCATGGTCGCGCAGCGCCTGGCGGTGCTTGCGCCTTCGCGGTTGCTGAGCCTTACCAGCATCATGAGTTCCAGCGGCGCGCGCGGCTTGCCTGAAGCCAGCCCGGCCGTCACCCGCGTGCTGTTGAGCCGGCCCGCCGGCAAGGGCGTGCAGGCGGCCGTGGACCACACCGTCAAGCTGCTCAAGGCTATAGGCAGCCCCGGCTTTCCAACGCCCGAGGCGGAGCTGCGCGAAAAAATGACCGCCGCGGCACAGCGCAGCTTTCACCCGCAGGGCGTGCTGCGCCAGATGGTGGCGATTGCGGCCGACAGCGGCCGCGCCGCGGCGCTGGCCCAGGTGAGGGCGCCCACGCTGGTGCTGCACGGCCGCGCCGACCCGCTGGTGCCAATGGCTTGCGGCCAGGACACGGCCAGGCGCATTCCCGGCGCGCGCTTTGAAAGCATTGAGGGCATGGGCCATGATTTGCCGCCCGGGGTGGTGGAGCGTTTATTGGCCCTCTTGATTCCCCACTTCAGGGCCACAACTGCGGGTTAGAAGACAATCGAGTCCACATGAACACCCCTGAACAATCCCAGCTGGGCAAGGCCTCGGCCTATATCGACCAGTACGACGCCTCGCTGCTCTTCCCGATCCCGCGCGAGGGCAAGCGCGCCGAAATCGGCGTCACCGGCACGCCGCCTTTTTTCGGCGCCGACCTGTGGACGGCGTTCGAGCTGAGCTGGCTCAACCTGCGCGGCAAGCCGCAGGTGGCGCTGGCCCACATCACCGTGCCCTGCGAGTCGCCCAACATCGTCGAGAGCAAGTCCTTCAAGCTCTACCTCAACAGCTTTAACAACACGCGTTTTGCCGATGCGCGCGAGGTGCGCGAGCGCATACGCGCCGACCTCAATGCCGTGGTCGGCACCGGCGTGGGCATCCAGACCCTGGGCCCCGAGCTGTTCGACCGCGAACCCGTGCATGAACTCGACGGCCTGAACCTGGACCGGCTGGACGTGGAGTGCATCCACTATCAGCCCGCGCCCGAACTGCTGTTCGCCGAATTCGACGAGCCGCCCGTCGAGGAGACCCTGACCAGCAACCTGCTCAAAAGCAACTGCCTGGTCACCGGCCAGCCCGACTGGGGCAGCGTGCAGATACGCTACGCGGGCCCGCAGATCAACCAGGAAGGCCTGCTGCAATACCTGGTGAGCTTTCGCAACCACAACGAGTTCCATGAGCAGTGCGTGGAGCGCATCTTCATGGACATCTGGACGCGCTGCAAGCCGCTCAAGCTCTCGGTCTATGCGCGCTATACGCGCCGCGGCGGGCTGGACATCAACCCCTTTCGCACCAGCCACCCGCAGGCGCTGCCGTCCAGCGTGCGCACCGCGCGCCAGTAGGCGGCTTGCGCTTACTGCCCGAACTCGTTGAAGTTCTTCAGTGGCGTCAGCCCCGGGAACTGCCCCGCGCGCTTTTCCTTCATGGCCATCACGGACTCGCGCACATGGGCGTTGCTCCAGATCGCGCCCTGCAGCCAGCCCATTTGTTTGAGCGCATCGTCCACCGAGTGGTCGCGCGCATAGTGCACGGCCTGCTTGGTGCCCCAGACGGCCACCGGCGGTTTGGCGGCGATTTCGTTCGCGCACTGCATCGCGGCCGCGAGCATGGCCTCGGCTGAATCAAACACCTCGTTCACCAGGCCGTAGCCCAGCGCCCTGGCGGCCGGCAGGCGGCGCCCGGTGTAGGCCAACTCCTTGACGACGGCCAGCGGCAGCAGCTTGGGCAGGCGCTGCAAGGTGCCCACGTCGGCCACCATGCCGATGTTGATTTCCTGGATGCAGAAAAACGCGTCGGCCGTGGCGTAGCGCAGGCAGCAGGCCGTCACCATGTCGACCGCGCCGCCTATGCAGCCGCCCTGGATGGCCGCGATCACCGGAATGCGCAGGGTCTCGAGTTTGCTGAAGGTGGCTTGCATGCCGGCAAGCAGGTCGAAGATGGCGGCACGGCCTTCGGGGCTGCTGTCGTCCAGGGCGATCTCGCTGCCAAAGGTCTCCAGCGCCATGCCAGCGCTGAAGTGCTTGCCGGTGCTGGAGATCACCAGCACGCGCGCCGCGCCGCTTTGGTGGATGTGCGTGAGCGCCGCGTCCAGCTCGCGCCAGAACAGCGGATGCATGGTGTTCATCGCCTCGGGGCGGTTGAGCACCAGGTGGGCGATGTGATTGCTGGTGCTGAGGGTGAAGCAGGTCAGGGTAGGTGGGGTGTTCATGCCCCCCACTCTAGTTCAGGTTACAAGGTCCAGCCAGTCACACCTGAGACGCCGCGCCAAGTGTGCCCGCGCCCTGGCATACACATACAGCCGCGGCGCCAGTAGGCCCAGCACGCACAGCGGGTAGGCCCAGGTCGCCTCAAAGGCGAAGGCCGGCAGCCAGCCCATCCAGCCCATCACCCAGACCGTCAGCACCATCTCCCATATCTGGCATTCGAGGGGGTGCGCGCCCCGCTGCGCCTCGCGCCAGTCCTTCACACGCTGCAGCTGGGCCAGCGTGATGTGGTGCCAGTACAGCGACCGGGCCGGTGTTGAAGACGGGTTGGAAGGATCAGAGGGATCAAACATAAAGCCTCCGTGCGAGGCTTCAATGTAAGTTTCGTGAAAGCTTCTGTCAACGGCCGAACTCCGGCGATTTGCCGATCGGTAATTGACGAATTAGGATGATCGTCCTAAAATTTCGCGAGTTTCAGCTTCAATGCCCTATTCATGGCCACACCTACCCGCGACAGCATCGTCCAAGCTGCAGACACCTTGTTCTATGAGCAAGGGTTCGAACACACATCCTTCTCGAACATCGCGGATACCGTGAAGATTTCGCGGGGCAATTTCTACCATCACTTCAAGACCAAGGATGAAATCCTGGCGGCGGTTATTGCCGAGAGGCTCAAGCGCACGCGCGCGATGCTGGCGCAATGGGAGGCCGATGGCAAAAGTCCGCAGGACCGCATCCAGCTATTCGTTACCCTGCTGATACGCAATCAGTCCAAGATCATGCGCCACGGTTGTCCGGTCGGCACACTCTGCATGGAGCTGGCAAAGCTCGGGCACCCGGGGCAGGGTGACGCTGATGCCGTCCTGGATGTCTTCCGGGTGTGGCTGCGAGGCCAGTTCCAGGAAATGGGCCTCGGCAAAGACGCGGATGCCCTTGCCCTGCATCTCCTGGCGCGCAGCCAGGGTGTGGCCGTGCTGGCGCAGTCTCTGCACGACGAAGACTTCGTGCGGCATGAGGTGGACCTCATGACAGCCTGGGTCCGGTCCTGTGCCACCGCAAAAAAGGCCGTCTCAAGCGGCTCGCGCTAGTCATCACTTCAAGAGGGTTGTTCATGTTCTGTATCTTTCTCAGGTTTTCAAGCAACAAGGGCCAGGCGCCGCAGCATATGGCGGAGCACAAGCGCTGGATAGACCAAGGTTTCGAGGATGAGGTCTTCCTCGCGACGGGCAGCCTCGCAGGCCATCAGGGCGGTATGGTTCTGGCGCACAACACCACACGCGAAGCGCTGCAAGCGCGTGTGGCGCTCGATCCCTTTGTTGCGGAAAACGTGGTCGAGGCCGAAATTGCGGAGGTAGCCCTCAACAGGACCGACGAGCGCCTGCAGTTCCTGCTGGGTCACGCCTGACATGGATTCGGTCATTCCAGGCCCCGATGGACAGCCACGTTGCCGCTGGTGTGCCGCCGCCCCGGAGTTCCTTCATTACCACGATACCGAATGGGGCTTTCCGGTCACGGATGACCTGCGCCTGTTCGAGAAACTGTGCCTGGAGGGCTTCCAGTCAGGCCTGAGCTGGCGCACCATCCTTGCCAAGCGCGAGAACTTTCGAGCGGCCTTCCAGAACTTTGACTACCGGCGTGTTGCCCGCTTTGATGAACGTGATGTCAAGCGATTGCTCGCCGACAGCGGAATCGTGCGTCATCGCGGGAAGGTCGAGGCAGTGATTCACAACGCCCGCATGGCCGAGGCGTTGGTGGATCGCGAGGGCTCGCTGGCGTCCTTTTTCTGGAGGCGCGAGCCGGATCCCACGCAGCTTGCGGAGTCGCAAACCATTTCGACTTCGGCGGCGTCACAGGCGTTGTCCAGGGACTTGAAGAAACTGGGCTGGAAGTTCGTGGGACCGACTACCGTATACGCCTTCATGCAAGCCGTGGGGCTGATCAACGACCACGCGAAGGAATGTGTCACGCGAATCCAGGTAGAGCGAGCGCGCCGGGCGCTCCTACTGCCCACTCCATGAATTGAGCGCACACCGGCATCTCGCAATTCAAGGGGGACAGCTACCGGCAAGTCGGCTCAGGCCGTGCCCAGGGCCTTCAAGGCCGAAACCAGGCGGTCCAGGTCGGCCTCGGCGGTGTAGAGCGCCGGCGAGACGCGTATGCAAGGCCCCCTGGCCACGCCGGTGCGCCGCACCGTCAGCACGCCATAGCTGTCGCGCAACTGCGCCACCAGCGCCTTGTAGTCGTCCGGTGTCGTCCTGCCGGCCAGGCGGAAGGAGGTGATGCCCGCGGCCATGCCGGGCTGGTCCGGCGTCAGGATGTCCACGCCCTTCAATTCACGGGCGCGGCTGACCCAGTAGTCGCGCAGGTAGCGCAGGCGCAGTTCCTTGGCCTTGGGGCCGATTTCCGCATGCAGGGCCAGCGCCCTGGGCAGGGTCAGCAGGGCCGCAAAATTGGAGGTGCCGCTGTGCACCCGCGAGCGTATGTCGTCGGCCGGCCAGTCCTCGTCGGCCATCGCGCGGTCTATGTCGGCCAGGCGCCCCTTGGCGATATACATAAAACCCAGGCCGACGGGCGCGCCTATCCATTTGTGCAGGTTGAAGCCGACAAAGTCCACGCCGAGGTCGGCCACCTTGAAGTCGATCTGGCCCCAGGAATGCGCGGCGTCCAGCACCACGTCCACGCCGCGCGCCCTGGCCATGGCGGCGATCTCGGCTACTGGCATCACCAGCCCAGTGCGGTGGCTCACATGCGTGAGCAGCAACAGCTTGGTTTTCGGGTTGTTCGCCAGGGCCTCGCGGTAGGCCTGCAGCACGGCGTCGCGCGTGGCGGGCTCGGGGATGTTGAACTTCACCACGTTTACGCCGCGCCTGTCCTTGAGCCAGTTCATCGCGTACTGCATGGAGTCGTAGTCCAGGTCGCTAAAGAGCACGCTGTCGCCGGGGCTGAGCTTGTTGTAGCCGCCTATCAGCAGCTGCAGGGCTTCGGTGGCGCCGCGCGTGAAAGCAATTTCGCCTGGGGCGGCGCCCACGGCGGCGGCCAGCAGCTTGCGGGCCTCGCCCGCGTCGCCGTCGAACTGCGAACGCGCGTAGTAGGAGTTCTCGCGGTTCACCATGTCGGTCTTGGCCTGGTACTCGCTGCGCACCGGGTCGGCCATGATGCCCCAGTAGCCGTTTTCCAGGTTCACTGTTTTGGGCGTCACGGTGTAGAGCGAGCGCACGGCCGCCCAGTAAGCCCGGTCGGTGGCGATGGCTTGCGGCTCGCCCGCGGGCAGGGGCGGCAGGCTGCGGGTGGCGGCTGGGGTTGGGGTCTGGGCCTTGACGGCGGTGATCGAGGCGGTGGCCATGAGGCCCATGACAAAACCGCGGCGATTGGCATGCAGCATGAGACGTATCCTGGTGATGAATGTCTGCGGTTTTTATCCGCCGGACATGTCAGGCATATGTCGCCATGGCTGCGGTCTGTTGGCCGCCAGAGTGCGGGTGTGCGCCCGCTTTGCTCAGATGCGGCGCCGGCGCGGTACCACGCTCAGTTGCAAGGTGAGCTTGCCCGGCGAGGCCGTCACGGTATAGGCCTGCGGCGCGATGTCTATCAGCTGGTCGGCGTGCCAGACCTTGATCTGCGCCGCGCCTTCGGGCAATTGCTCGATTTGTGCGACGCCCTCGGCATTCGTCAGTACGGCCCAGGGCGAATCGCTCACGTACACATGGCCGCGCATGGAGCCGTGGATGTGGCAGCCCAGCAGCACTGCGCCGGCCTTGGTGAAAGTGGCATCGGCGGTCTTGGCCGGCTTGCCTTCGGGCTTGCCGTCCAGGCGCAACTCAAAGCCTTCGCCCGCTGCCGAATTAAATTGCGCCGCACCGGCGGCCGAGGCGCGCACATGGTGTTCCCAGGGGTCGTTGTTGACGAACTGGGCCTTGGCGCCCACGCCCACCACGCTGACGGCCGGCACAAAACGCATTTTTTCCTGGTAAATCGTCACCTGGTCGGGCAGGGGCTTGGGCGGCGCGCCGGTTTTGGCCGAGGGCACAACCACGACGACCGCATCGGGCGCCGGCTTGCCTTCCTTGTCGAGCACCAGAACGGAGAGGCTTGCGGCGCCGGCCCCCGCCGAAAAAGCCAGGCCGGCCAGCAACAAGAGGGTGGATGCCAGCATCCGCGATGAAGAAGAACTGTGTGTCATGGTTTTTCTCTTTCGAATCAGCTCAGGCCGCGCATGTCAAACCGCTGGCAAAGCCCTCCCGGCGGCACGGCGGCGCCGGGAGGGTTCGGGTGCTTCTTGGGTGCTTCTTATTTGGCGGCCGGCTTGTAGTCAGCCACGGCCTTGGCCAGGTCGCGGGTTTCTTCGCAATTGGCGCAGATGGCCTGCAGCTTGGCCAGCTGGGCGTCGGCCTGGGCCTTCTGGTTGGTCTTCAGGTAGGCGATGCCGGAGTATTCCAGCGCGCCCTTGTGCTTGGGGTCCAGCGCCAGCGCCTTGCCGTAGGCGGCGAAAGCCTCGTCGTACTTGCCCATCCAGCGGTTCGAATAACCGAGGTAGTTGTAGGCGTCGGCGTTCTTCGGGTTCTTGGCCACGACCTTGCTGAAGCTGTTCACGGCTTCGGACCAGTTCTTGGCGTCTATGGCCTTCTTGCCGGCCGCGAAGTCGTCGATCTGCGCGTTTTGCACCGGCGTGGTCTGGATGTCGGCCGCCATGGCGGCGCTGGCCAGGGCCAGGGCGACGACGGGCAGGGCAATGAAGTTGCGGATGGAAAAAGCGTTCATGTCGGGCTCCTTGAAATGTTGGTCAATGGGATGCGCTGCAAATCAGCACCTTATACAAACGGCAGTGCGGGAAAATCGGATGCAGGGAACTCGTATTTATTTGTAATGGGCTTAAGCCAGTTCGTGCATGATGCGCGCCGTCCCGGAAACCTTGATCGAGGCTCCCGGGGCAGGCGAAATCTGGGCATGCAAGCGCGAACGCATACCCATGTCCTCACCCTGCACGATGTCGATGGCGCCTCCGTGCGGCCAATCCAGGTCACGCAGGTAACCCGCAAAAGCGGCGGTGGCCGCGCCTGTCGCCGGGTCTTCGTACACACCGCCCGATGCAAAGGGGTTGCGCGTATGAAAAAGCCGGGGCGTTTCCGCGTAAGCCAGGAGGATGGTCACCAAACCCGCCTTGTTCATCAGTTCGCGGCCCGCGTCCAGGTCGTACTTCATGGCCGTCAGCTTTTCGCGGCTTTTCAGGGCCAACACCAGGTGATCCGCCCCGCCATGGGCCAATGCAGGCGCAATACGAAGGTCCAGGTCTTCCGGTTCATAGCCGAACAGCTTCAAGGCCGACTGCACCAGCGGCTGCGGCGCGGCCTGGCTGCGCGTGGGTGGCGATTGCAGCGCGGCGGCAATGGTGTCTCCGTTGCGCCGGCCTTCAACCGTGATGTCGGCCTTATTCAGGCTCAGGGCAAACACGCCATCGCCCCGTTGAAGGGCCAGCGCCGCGCCCAGGGCAATGGTGGCGTGGCCGCAAAAGGGCACTTCGGATTCCGGCGAAAAATAGCGCGCCCGCCAGCCGGCGCCTGCCGGGACGGCAAAAACCGTTTCCGAAAAACCCACTTCCGCGGCGATCCGCTGCATTTCCGCGTCGGCAGGAAAGAAGCCGGTGATCATCACGCCGGCGGGGTTGCCGCCTGTGCTTCCATCAGAAAACGCAGCGATCTTCAAAACGTTCATTTTTTCTTTCCCTTTTTTCTTCCGTTTGACAGACGGAGGTGACCCCCTCCCTTGAACGCCGGTTCAAAGCGCCTGTTGCCAGTGAAGGCCACATGACAGTATGCGCGGACCGAACAAAAAGTGCAGCACCCTTCGCCGGCTGGATGCGGCGCTCACAGCATCGATTGAAACAAGGGCAGGTACTGCGGATGCTGCGAGATCGTGTTGTGCGAGGTCCCGGGCAGAACTTTGAGTGCGGCCGTCCCCTTCTTGAACTGCGCATACAGCTTTTCGGTGCTGGCTGCCGGGATGATCTCGTCGTTCTGGGCGGAGATCAGCAAGGTGGGCGCCGTGACGCGCGCTGCGTATTTCCAGGACTCGAACTTGTCGACTAGCAGCCAGGCGATGGGAAAGTAAGGAAAGCGCTGTGCAGCCAGTTCCTGGATGCTGTTGTAGGGTGTCACCAGGATCAGGCGCGACACCGGCCGCTGGCTGGCTACCCAGACGGCCACGCCGGAGCCCAGGCTTCTGCCCACTACGGTGACGTCCGCATGGATTTTGTTGACATGGTTGAACAAGGCCAGCGCATCACTTTGCAGCGCCGCCTCGGTGGGGCTTCCGCTGCTGCCGCCGTAACCGCGGTAATGAAGCAGGTAAATCGCATGGCCGGGAAATGCCTGCGCGAAGGAGGGCAGGTTGGCCGAAACGTCTTCGGCATTGCCGCCGAAGTAGACGATGGCCTTGGACCCGGTGGCTTGCCGCGTGGTGAGCACCAGCTCCGCATCCTTGACCTGGAGTTGCTGCGTCGTGGCCGGGCCACCCCAGGATTTGGGTTGGGGAAAATAAATCAGCGAGCGTTGGTAAATAAACAGCGCCGCGCAGAGAGCCAGGTAGGCCAGCAGCAGGAGCGCCACAAAAATCGTCACTGCGCGCAACATGGGTGAGGGGGCGTACCGCAGGGGCTCACCACAGCTTGGCGCAATTGCCGCTGAAGACCACGGTCTCGCCGGGCCTGGCCGGGTTGGCGTCAGCCTCCAGCGTCACCAGCAGCTTGCCGACCTTGGACAGCAGTTTTTCCGAGGTGTCGGGCAGTATGGACACCGCCGAGCCGCTGGTCGGCACCGTGCCCAGCGAGAACGCCGGGCCATTGGCCGGCACGGCCCAGAGCACCAGCTTGCCGGTGGCCGGCGGTGTGATGGGGCCTATGACCTTGACCGTCATGGTCTTGCCGTGGCGCAACGAGCTGACCAGCAGCTTGCCGTTACCCTGGGCGTCGGTCAGCAGGCCCACATAGCTTTGCGGCAGCTTTTCGCCCGAACGCATGGCAAGCTGGTCGCTGGACATGAACAGGGTGGGCATGGCCATAAAAAACACGCTGGCCGCGACCACACCTGCCGCGAGGCCGCCAAAACCAAATCCGGCGGGTTTGAGCCAGCCCAGCCAGGAGGTTTTTCCCTGCGCCGCCTGCCGCGCAAGCGTACCCGCGGGCTGCGTGCGCGCCGCGATCGCGGCCCACACCCGGGGTGATGGCTTGTGCGCCGGCACCGACAGGGCCAGCGTACCCAGGCGCGCTTCCCACTGCGTGACACGCACCCGCACGTCGATGCGGTCGCGCTGCAGGCGCTCAAAGCGGCGGCGCGCGCCGCCGGCCAGCGTTCCCAGCACATAGGCTGATGCCAGGTGCTCCAGCAATTCGGGGTTGGTATATCTCATGACGCCACCACGCCCTGCGCAGCCAGGCAGCCCTTGAGTTTTTCCAGGCCGCGCCGTATCCAGGCCTTCACCGAACCCAGCGGCGCGCCCATTTGCGCGGCCACCTCGGTGTGCGACAGGCCCTGGTAATAGGCCAGCGCCAGGCTTTGCCGGTGGCTACCTTCCAGAGCGTTCATGCAGCCTTCTATGTGCAGGGCCTCGGTGGCCTGCTCCAGCAGCTGCATGGCGCTGGGAGCGGGCGCGGCACTGCTCTCCATAGCTTCCTCGTCCAGTTCGCCCGATTCGGGCAGTTCGCTTTCCTTGCGGCGCGCGCGTGCCCGGAAGGCGTCCAGCGCCTTGTTGCGAACGATGGCGATCAGCCACGTCATGGGTTGAATGGGCTGGCCGTCCACCTCGCTTCGGTAGCCGGCCGCACTTTTCCAGATGCTCACATACGCCTCTTGCAGCACATCCTCGGCCGCCTGTCCTTGTCCCAATATACGAACGGCAACGCCAAACAGATGCGTGTGGGTGCGTTCATAGATATCGGCAAAACAGGCGTGGTCGCCTTTCGCCGCGCCGGCGATCAGGGCTTGCAGGCTGCGGGTATCCGTATCGGCCAATTTCATGCGGCTGAGTATAGGGAGTTCCGCCTGGGCGGCAAAAGCCGGCCGGCATGGCCATTTTTTGCGGAAAAACGCATCCGATTTGCGCCGGCCGGCGTTTGTCCCCGGTAGGCCGGACGCCGCGCCGGCCCACACCCCTTCCGCCCGTGGGGTTGTTGGGGCATTTTTACCCGTCATTTTTCTTTTCTTTAACCCGGAGACCTGTCAATATGAGCAGGACTCCTTCCAGGAGATCGCCATGACATCGATTGCAACTGCCGTCGCCCAACCCAGGCTCCATGCGGGCCTTGTGGCCGCCGCCCTGTGCGCGGGCCTCTTGAGCGCCTGCGCGAGCGGCCCGGCTCCACAGGCCTATGCCGGCAAGCCGGCGCCCGCCGCGCTCAAGCCGGCCGACAACGAGCAGGCGGCCTTCACCTGGCATGCGGTGGGCTCGCAGATCTACGAATGCCGCGCCAGCGACAAGGGCGGCTGGGCCTGGGTGTTTGTCGCGCCCGAGGCGGACCTGTTCAACCAGAAGGACGAAAAAGTCGGCACGCACGGCGCCGGCCCGCACTGGGCCGCGCTGGACGGCAGCAAGACCGTGGGTACGGTGAAAGCCAGGGCTGACGGCGAACGCCCTTCGGATATTCCCCTGCTCTTGCTGACGGCCAAATCCGCCGGCATGCCCGGCAAGATGGCCGCCGTCACCAGCGTGCAGCGCCTGAACACCGAGGGCGGCAATGCGCCGGCCAGGGGCTGCGCCACGCAGGCCGACGCCGGCAAACGCGTCAAGGAAGGCTATACCGCCGACTACGTGTTCTTTGCCGCCAAAAACACCTGAAGCGAGTGCAGCATGTCCGTGCTCAAGAACCTCTTTAGCGCCAGCAAAAGCCCCAAGCCCGGGGCTACCGGGCCTGAAACAGGCCCGGTCAAGATGAACCTTGACGAGCGCATGGAGTTCCGGCGCGAGATGCTGTACGAAGCCATACGGGTGACCATGCAGGCCCACGGGATCCTGTCGGCCAGCTACAAATTCCGCGTGGTGCGCAACGACAAGCGGGGCCACCAGTACCTGGTGCTGGTGGACCTTTCCACCGACTTCCTGGATAACCGGGAAGGCGCGCCCGCCCGGCTGGCCGAGGTGGGTGCGGCCATCGCCAAAAATGCCACCGCACGCTACAACCTGCTGGTCAGCGGCGTGTACTGGCAGGTCAATGAACAGATCCAGGGCTTCTCGGCCAGCCGCCCCGCCGTGCTCCGCGCGGGCCAGGACGCGGGCGACTCGCGGCCGCCGGTGCGGCGCCATGAGCGCGCCTCCGCGGAGGAGCTCGCAGCCTTTGAGGCCGCCTGGGAGAAAGGCCGGGCCATGCAAATTGGCGACCGCATTTATTCGTCCGACCTGGCGCCGCTGGAGCCGGACTCCCACAAGGACGACAGCCAGCGTTAAGAGGGACTTCAGGGCCTGCGCCGCCGTGGTACCACCGTGAGCTGCATGACGTTTTTGGCCTGCACCGTGCCCACCGTCACCTGCTGCGGCGCGATATCTATCAGCTGGTCGGCCTGCCAGACTTTCACCTGAGCCGTGCCCTCCGGCAGGTCCTCGAAGGTGGCAATGCCTTCCGCGCTGGTCTTGCCGGCCCAGGGTGATTCACTGGCATAGATGTAGCCGCGCATGGATCCGTGGATAAAGCAGCCCAGCAGGGTCGCGCCTAGCGCGCCGGCCTTGTCCAGCGTGACTTCGCCGGACTTGGCGGGCTTGCCCTCGGTTTTGCCTTCCAGGCGCAGTTCGAAGCCGGCATTCGCCGCGTTGAACTGGCCCGTGCCTGCGGGTGAGCTGCGCACATGGTGGTCCCAAGGGTCGTTGTTGACGAATTGCAGCTTCGCGCCTACGGGCAGCACCGTCACCGCCGGGATGAACTGCATTTTTTCCTGGCTGATGGTGGCTTGCGGCGGCAGCGGGTTTTTGGGTTTGGCGTTTTTGTTGGCCGGCGTCACCACCACCACCGCGTCCTGCACCGGCTTGCCCTCCTTGTCGAGCACCGACACCACCAGGGTGCCGGCCTGCGCCGCCGCGCTGAGCGCCAGCAACGCAGCAAAACCAATTGTGTGCAGAAGCCTGTTCATGGCTTGGCCGCACTTTCCACCGGCGTGATGATGTCGCGGTTCATGGGCGCCAGCAGCGCCAGCATCTCGTTCTGTTTGCGAAACGGAATGCCTTTGGCGTCCATGCTTTGCTGCAGCATTTCCACCAGAGCATGGAAGTCGGATTTTTTGATGTCCAGGTTGGCGTGCGCGCTTTTCATGTCCGCGCCCTTATAGACGCAGGGGCCGCCGCTCAAAGCGCAAAGCTGCTCCACCAGCTGCTCCTTCACGCGCTGCTGGTTGGCCGGCTGGAAGTGCGGTCCTGTGCGCGGGTCGGCCAGCAGCCGCACCATGAAGTCGTCCATCAGCGCGACCAGGCCGGGCTTTTCGCCAAAGGCTTTGTAGAGCTGGTCGTTGTGCGGGGCGGGTGTTTGCGCCAGCGAGGCGCCGGAGGAAAGCAGGCTGCCGGCCGCAAGCGCCAGGCAGATCAACAGTTTGTTCATGACGTGTCCTTGATTGAATGAGGGAGGGGAGTCTCAGAAAGCGACCTGGGCCGAGAGGTAATAACCGGTCTGCTTGCGGCTGCCGCTGGTGGCGGGCACGATCACGCCCAGGTCCACATAGGCCAGCGTCAGCGAGAGGTTTTTGGTCGGCGCCCATGCGATGAAGATGTCCTTCCAGTCCTCCGAGCGCAGGCCGTTGCCCAGGCCCGCGGCGCGGCCCGCGCCCTCGAGCTTGTTGCGCATGAAGCGGTACTCGGCGCCTATGGCAACGTTCTTGCTGAGCAGGTAGGCGATGGAAAACTCCGGCTGCAGGCTGTAGCGGTTTTCATTGCCGCCCAGCGTCGCGCCGTAGCCCAGCAAGCCGTTCTGGTTGGCTTTTGTCGCGCGCAGCGTAGCGTTGACCAGCAGCCCCTGGCCCAGGAAAAGTTTGGTGGCGCTCACATACACATCCACGCCCGAGCGTTTGGCCCCCAACGCGGCCAGCGTGCCGTCCAGCCCCGTCGAGCCCAGCTTCTTGTATTGCACACCCACCGCCACCTGCGGCATCAGTGTGTCGCTGTCGAGCACGGCATCACCCAGCACGCGTAGTTTGGCGCCCACGATAGTCTGCTTCAGGTGCAGCCCGGGCAGGCCCAGCGCCACGCCGGTGTCCCGCGTGTTGAAGTCCTGCCGCGCAATCGACAGTTCGTAGCGGTCATTGATGCCGACCGCCGCGCCATAGATGTTCAGGCCGTAGTCACGCGTGCCGACGTGAGTCAGGTAAGCCGAGCCGCCCGTCTCCCCCGCCGTGGCATTGCTGCCGATGACAGCCCAGGGCGTCAGGCCGCCGCCGGCCGCGCCTTCAATGCTGCTGACACCGCCGGTCAGGAGGAGTTTGCCCGTGTCGGCGTGGGCGGCCGAGGCCATGAGCAGACCGGTGAGGAGGGGGTAAAGGGTTTTTTGCATGGTGGGGGCTTGGGTTTGTTGGGTTTTGTTGAATACGGACGGGGAGGTGGGGTGGATTCAGTTTTTTTTTTCTTTGTTTTTCCAACGGGGTGGTTTTGCTGGGATTTGCTGGCCGGGGGTAGCCCGGCAGCTACTCACTTTTCTTTTGCTTCGCCAAAAGAAAAGTAAGCAAAAGAAAAGGC
>NZ_JBKBEX010000022.1:0-89758 GCF_047303325.1 Polaromonas sp. CT11-55
GCCCCCGCGCCGCGGGGGGCTGGGGGGGGGGGGGTGTTGTGGGGTGGGGGGTTTCGGGGGTCCGTCGGGGGCTATGGGGGGGGGACCCTCCGGGGGGGGGGGGGGCCGCCCCCCTTCTTGCGATTTACAGCGGATGCTCGGTATAAAACCTGCCGCCGTGGAACAGCAGCGGCGAGGCGCCCGCGCGGTGGCCGCAGCGCTCGACTTCGCCCACAAAGATCACATGGTCGCCTTCTTCATAGCGGCTGCGGTTAAAGCATTCAAAGTGCGCGGCCGCGCCGTCCAGCAGCGGCGCGCCGCTGGCGCCTTCGCTGTAGGCCACGCCGTCCCAGCGATCGGCGCGCCCGCTGGCGAAACGCTCGGCCAGCTCTTTCTGGTCGGCCGCGAGGATGTTGATCGCATAGTGCGAGCCGGCGCTCAGCGCGGCCATGGAGCCGGCCGCGCGCGCCAGGCTCCAGAGCACCAGCGGTGGCTGCAGCGACACCGAATTGAAGGAGTTGGCGGTCAGGCCCACCAGCGTGCCGGCCGGCGTGCGCGCGGTGACGATGGTGACCCCGGTGGCGAACATGGCCAGAGACACCCGGAATTCCCGCTGTGAAAAGCTGGGGCTGCTCGCTTGGCGAGGGGTTGCGGCGGTCGGCATAGACGGCTAATTTAACTGATGCGGCCCCGGCCCACTTGCGTCAGGGTTTAGGCGGGTGGGCGGCGAAGGCCCCGGCGACGGCGGTTAAACTCGCGGGCATGCCGTTTCACCGCTTTGCCCTCTGCCTGCTTGCTACCTATTTCATAGCGGGCAGTGCCCGGGCTGATTCGCCTTGCGCCGACTACGCGGCCAAGTTGCCGAACGTCAAGCGGGAACTTTGCGAGGCGGCGCAGCTGCAGCCCACGGGCGTGCGATCCGTCAACGGGCAGGCGATTTGGGTGCGCGACATCAAGCCCGACAACGCCGGCCTGCGCGTGCTGGTGGTGGGCGCCATCCACGGCGACGAGCTGTCCTCGGGCGCGGTGGCCCTGCACTGGATCAAGCTGGCCGCGCAGCCGCCACAGGACGCGCCCCAGGTGGTCCACTGGCGTTTTGTGCCGGTGCTCAACCCCGACGGCGTGCTGTCCACGCCGCCGCGCCGCGTCAACGCGCACGGCGTGGACCTGAACCGCAACTTCCCCACGCCCAACTGGGAGCGCGACGCCAAGGTTTACTGGGAAAAGCGCACGGGCAAGGACCCGCGCCGCTGGCCCGGGCCCAAGCCGCTGTCCGAGCCCGAGTCGCGTTTCCTGCACGAGCAGATGCAAAGTTTCAAGCCGCAGCTCATAGTCAGCATTCATGCGCCTTACGGCGTGCTCGACTTCGACGGGCCTTCGGTTCCGCCCTCGCGCCTGGGGCGGCTTTACCTGGACCAGGTCGGCATCTTCCCGGGCTCGCTGGGCAACTACGGCGGCATCCATAAAGGCGTGCCGGTGGTGACCATAGAGCTGCCCAATTCCACGCGCACGCCGCTCGATGCCGAGATGCGCCAGATGTGGCTGGACTTGCTGCGCTGGATGAGCGAGCGGGCAGTAGGGCAGGGCGCGGAACACGCGCCGCGCGTGCCTTAGGGCCGCTTGAGGCCTTGAACAGGTCCTCAGCGCAGCATGCTCGACATGGCCGAGAGGCTGTTGACCATGCGCACCGCGGCTTCCACTGAAGGCGCATCAAAGCCGACCTCATCCCCCTCCAGCCGCCGCAGCGTAGGCCATTGGCAAAACAGGTCGGCCAGCGCCGGCGACTGGGTCTGGATGCGCACGGCGATGGGGCCTGGCAGCACGTAAGGGCGGGCTGAGCCGTGCTGGGCCAGCGCGGCGGCCACGCCGGTACGGATGGCGCTGCAGGCCTGGGCCGGCGACAGGCTGATGCCGCTGGTCTGGCCGGTGGCCCGCTTGGTCTGCACAAAGGTGGCGTGCGGGAACAGCGGCCGGTGCTCTTCAATGAACACATCGTCGCCGCTGGCCATCACCACCGGCACGCCGTACTCGCCGGCCAGCGCGCCGTAAATGCCGGCTTCGCCCAGTTCAAGGCCATTGAAGTACACGCGCGCAAACGCAAAGCTGTTGATGGTGTGCGCCAGGATGCCGCGGCCTTGTGCGCGCGAGTGGTAGCCGATCATGCAGACGGCGTCTACACCGTCGTCGACGCCGGCCATCATGCTCAGGTAGCGAGGCTTGCCCATGACGACCTGGGCGCGCGCGTCCAGCAGCTCCGGCGGCATGTTGCGAAAACTGCCGTGCGAATCGTTGACCAGCACCTCGGTGGCGCCGGCATCGAAGGCGCCGGCAATGGCGGCATTGGCCTCGTGCGTCATCAGCAAGCGGGCGCGCTCGTATTCAGGATTGCCGGCGCGCACCTGCTCGTGGTGGAAAACGCCGGCCACGCCTTCGATGTCGGTGGAGATCAGGACTTTCATGGGGATTCGCTCAGGATGGAAATGAGGATGAAGAAGGCCAGCCGGGCAGCAGGTCGGCCAGCGCGTTGCGGTGGTGGCCGTTTCGGCCGGTGACGGCGCGGGCCTGCCACAGGGCATGGATGATGGCCTGCTCGGTGCTGTCGGCCACCGCCTGGAACAGCGGGTCTATCAGGCCGTCGTGCAGCATAGCCACGGACGGCATAGGCCGGGTGGCTTGCTGCGGCACGGTATAGGCGGTGGAAAACGCCAGCGCGATGTCGCCGCTGCCGTGGCCGAACACCGAGCCGGTACGGGCCAGCCCGGCGCCCGCGCGCAAGGCCAGCCGGCGCAGCTGGCGCGCGTCGAGCGGCGCGTCGGTGGCGATGAGCAGAATGATGGAGCCTTTTTCGGGCTCGCGCGCCTGTTGCACCGATGGCGCGCCACTTGACGCGCCGCGGCGCGCGGCCAGCTGGACGCCCAGGGCCTGGCCGGCCAAAACCAGTTGCGAAAGCCGGCCGTAGTTGGCCAGCACCAGCGCGCCGATGGTGTGCTCGCCGCCCCCGGCAACCACCACGCGGCGCGAGGCCGTGCCCACGCCGCCCTTGAGCCCGAAGCTGGACATGCCGCGTCCCGCGCCGACCGAACCTTCCGCGACCTCCACGCCCGCCTGCTCGCAGGCCTGCAGGTAGTGCTGCCCGGTGACGGCCATGCGCTGGATGTCGTTGAGAAAGCCGTCGTTGCACTCGAACACCAGCGGGTTGACCGTGGGCAGGCCGCGCCCCGTTTCCGGATTGGCGGCAACGCATTGCTGAATCTGCGCGGTCGCCACGGCGGGCGCCGAGAAAGTATTGGTGAGGGCGATGGGTGTTTCCAGCACGCCGAGCTCTTCGACCTGCATCAAGCCCACGCTTTTGCCGAAACCGTTGAGCACGGCCGCAGCAGCCGGAACCCGGTCGAGGAACAGGTCGCCGGCATGCGGGCGCACCACCGTCACGCCGGTTTGCACCTCGTTCGCGTCCAGCGTGCAATGCCCTACGGTGACACCGGCCACATCGGTGATGGCATTGCGCTGCCCTTGCGGCAGGCTGCCGACGTGGGGCAACAGGTGGCGCGGCGTCAGCAAACCTTGCTCCGCTTACTGGCGATCGATCTTGGGGTCCAGCGCATCGCGCAACCCGTCGCCCAGCAGGTTGAAGGCCAGCACGGTCAGGAAGATGGCCAGGCTGGGGAACAGCGCGATATGCGGCGCGTTGAGCATGTCGGCGCGCGCCTCATTGAGCATGGCGCCCCACTCCGGCGTGGGCGGTTGCGCGCCCAGGCCCAGGAAGGAGAGGCTGGCGGCCGTGATGATGGAGGTGCCTATGCGCATGGTCAGGTAGACCACCACCGAGGACACCGTGCCCGGCAGCAGGTGGCGCAGCATGATGACCGAGTCGGGCGCGCCTATGGAGCGCACCGCCTCGATGTAGGTCTGGTGCTTGAGCGAGAGCACATTGCCGCGCACCAGGCGGGCGAAGGCCGGCACGCTGAACACGGCCACGGCCATGATCACGTTGACCATGCCGTTGCCCAGGATGGCGACGATGCCGATGGCCAGCAAAATGCCGGGGAAGGCGAACAGCACGTCGGACATGCGCATGACGATGCGGTCCCACCAGCCTTCGTAATAGCCGGCCAGCAAGCCCAGCAGCGTGCCGATCACGGCGCCCACGGCCACCGAGACCAGGCCCGCGGCCAGCGAAATGCGCGCGCCCATCAGGATGCGGCTGAAGATGTCGCGGCCCAGCGCATCCACGCCGAACCAGTGCTTGGCCGACGGCGGCGCGTTCAGGGCGTCGTAGTCGAAGAAGTTCTCCGCGTCAAAAGGGCTCAGCCAGGGCGCGAACACCGCCACCAGCACCAGCAGCAGCACAAAACCGGCGGCCGCCAGGGCCACGCGCTGCTTCTTGAATTTGCGCCAGAACTCGGCGGCGGGCGTGCGCACGGAGAGCTGCGCGCTGTCGGGAAGCGGCGCTTCGTTCGCGGCGGCGGTGCTGGGGGATTCGGTGGTGTTCACTTGAAGCGGATGGTCGGGTTGATGACGGCGTAGAGCATGTCCACCACCAGGTTGATCAGGATGAATTCGAGCGAGAACAGCAGGACCAGCGCCTGGATCACGGGGTAGTCGCGCATCTCCACCGCGTCGACCAGCAGCCGGCCCATGCCGGGCCAGTTGAACACCACCTCGACGACGATGGAGCCGCCCAGGAGGAAGCCGAACTGCAGGCCCATCATGGTGACCACCGGGATCAGCGCGTTGCGCAGCGCGTGCTTGACCACTACCACGGTTTCAGTGAGGCCCTTGGCCCGCGCCGTGCGCACATAGTCTTCCTTGAGGATGTCGATGAAGGAGCTGCGCGTAAAGCGCGCCATCACGGCCGCCACCCCCGCGCCCAGCGTGAGCGAGGGCAGGATGTAGTGGCGCCACGAGTCGGCCCCGACGGTGGGCAGCCAGCCCAGTTGCACCGAGAAGAACTGCATCAGCAGCATGCCCAGCGCGAACGAGGGAAACGAAATGCCCGAGACCGCCAGCGACATGCCCAGCCGGTCGGGCCAGCGGTTGCGCCACACCGCCGACACCATGCCCAGCACCAGGCCCAGCAGCACCGACCACCCCATGGCCGCGATCGTGAGCCAGAAGGTGGGCGCGAAGCGCTCAGCGATCTCCGTGGCCACGGGCCGCTTGGTGCGTATGGACAGGCCGAAGTCGCCTTGCAGCGCGTGGCTGAAAAAGCGCACGAACTGCTGCGGCATCGGCAGGTCCAGCCCCAGGTCGCGGCGCACCAGCTCCACGGTTTCGGGGCCCGCGTCGGGCCCGGCGGCCAGGCGCGCCGGGTCGCCGGGCAGCAGGTGCACGAACAGAAACACCAGCACGGCAACGATCAGCAGCGTCGGCAGCAGGCCCAGCAGGCGCTTGAGAAGGTAGAGAGTCATGCGAAGGCGTGCTTCTTGGAAGGTCGGAGGGACTCGGAGGGGCTGGGGCTGTCGCGGCCGGGATTACTTGAGTTCGACTTCGTCGAAGTTGAAGCTGCCGTCCGGGATCACGTAAAAGCCGGCCAGGTTGCGCGCGCGCACCGACAGCAGCCGTTCGGTCACCAGGAAGGCCCAAGGTGCGTCTTTCCAGATGCGCTGCTGGGCGTCGGTGTACAGCTTGGCCTTCTCCGCGCCGCTGGTGGTGACCAGGGCCTTGGCGATGTCGGCGTCCACTTCGGGATTCTTGTAGTAGGCGGTATTGAACATCTTGGGCGGCAGGGACTCGGAGGCCAGCAGGGGACGCAGCGCCCAGTCGGCTTCGCCGGTGGACGAGGACCAGCCCACGTAGTACATGCGCACCGGCGCGGTGGCGGGATCCTGCGCGCTTTCCACGCGCTCCACGCGCTGGCCGGCTTCCAGCGCCTGCACCTGCACCTTGATGCCGACCTGGGCCAGCTGCTGCTGCACGAACTGGATCACCTTCTGCGCCGTGGTGTAGTTGTAGGCCGACCACAGGGTGCTTTCAAAACCGTTGGGATAACCGGCTTCCTTCAGCAGCTCGCGCGCCTTGGCCGGGTTGTAGGGCCAGGGGCCCAGCTTGGCGGCGTATTCCACGCCGTGCGGCACCACGCCTTCGGCGGGAATCGCGTAGCCCGAGAAGGCCACCTTGACCAGGGCTTCCTTGTTGATCGCGTAGTTGATGGCCTCACGCACCTTCGGGTTGTCAAAGGGTTTTTGCAGCGTGTTCATCGAGAGGTAGCGGTGGATGATGGAGGGCGCGCTCGTCACTTCCAGGCTGGGCTTCTTCGACAGGCTGTCCACCGTCTCGGGCGGCATGGGGAAGGCGAAATGCGCCTCGTTGGTCTGCATCATGGCCGCGCGCGTGTTGTTGTCCACTACCGGGCGCCAGGTGATGCTGTCCACCTTGGGGTAGCCCTTCTTCCAGTAGCCTTCCCACTTGGCGACCTTGAGGTAGTCGGTGGCCTTCCACTCGACGAACTTGAAGGGCCCCGTGCCCACGGGGTTTTGCGCGATGCCCTTGCTGCCGTATTTGGCCAGCGCCGTGGGCGAAATCATCACGCCCGAGGGATGGGCCAGGGTGTTGATGAAGGGCGAGAAAGGTTCCTTGAGCGTCACGCGCACGGTGGTGGCGTCGACCGCCTCCGTCTTGGCGATGTTCTTGTAGAGGTTGTAGCGCTTGAGCTTGTTGTCGGGGTTGGTGACGCGGTCGAAATTGACTTTCACCGCCTCGGCGTTGAAAGGTGTGCCGTCGTGGAACTTGATGCCGGACTTGAGCTTGAAGGTGTAGACCAGCCCGTCCTTGCTCACGGTGTGGCTCTCGGCCAGCACCGGCACCATCTTCATGTCCTTGTCGAAACCGTACAGGCCCTGGTAGAAGGATTTGGCCATGGCCTGCGACAGCGTGTCGTTGGCGTCATACGGGTCGGTACTGGTGAAATTGGACTGCACGGCCACGACCACGTCCTTGGCGGCATGGGCCGGCGCGGCAAGGCCCATCAGGCCGATCAGGCCGGCCAGCGCGGCGGTAAGGGTGGAAAGACGATTCTTCATGAAAAAACTCCTTGAGGCGAAACGAGGGGCAAACACGGGAGACATAAGGGCAATGTGAAAGACGGTTGGTGGGCAATGGGGGTGGTCAATAGGGGCCTCCCACCGAATGCCGCGCGACGAAATGCCCCGGCGCCACCTGGTGCAGCGGCGCGACTTCCGGCGCGTCGCCCACGGCGCGTATGGGGCTGGGAATCTCGTCGGCCATGAGCTCGCGCACGGCGCTGCGGCGCGCCGGGTCGGCAACCGGCACGGCCGCCAGCAGGCGCCGGGTGTAGGCGTGCTGCGGGTTCTCGAACACGGCGCGGCGTGGGCCGATCTCCACGATCTGGCCCAGGTACATCACGGCCACGCGGTGGCTGATGCGTTCGACCACCGCCATGTCGTGCGAGATGAACAGGAAGGCGACGCCGAATTCCTGCTGCAGGTCCAGCATCAGGTTGATGATCTGCGCGCGGATGGACACGTCCAGCGCCGACACCGCCTCGTCGGCGATCACTACCTTGGGGTTGAGCGCCAGTGCCCGCGCAATCGCCACGCGCTGGCGCTGCCCGCCGGAGAATTCATGCGGGTAGCGATGGGCCGCCTCGGCCGGCAGGCCTACCTTGCCCAGCAGCCAGCGCACGCGCTCCTCGGCTTCCTTGGGCGAGGCGAGTTTGTGGATCAGCATGGGCTCCATGACCGAATAGCCTATGGTCAGCCGCGGATCGAGCGAGGCGAACGGGTCCTGGAACACGAACTGGATGTCGCGGCGCAGTGCCTGCAGGGCCCGGCCCTTGAGCGCCGAGATGTCGCGCCCCGCGACCTCGACCTTCCCGCTGTTGAATTCCAGCAGCCGCGCCAGCGAGCGGCCGGTGGTGGACTTTCCGCAACCGGATTCACCGACCAAGGACAGGGTTTCGCCGGCCTTGAGTTCGAAGCTGAGCTGCTCCACCGCATAGACCTGCCGGCGCACGCGGCCGAGCAGGCCGCTCGCCAATGGAAAGCGCGTGACCAGGTCCTGCACCTTGAGCACGGGCGGCAGGTCGCTGCGCACGGTGTTGGCGGCGCTGAGGGGCTGTCCGTTATCTTGCAGCGGCGCGCCCGGCACCGCGAAGCGTGCCGGCAGGTCCTGCCCCTGCATCGCCCCCAACCGGGGCACGGCCGCCAGCAAGGCCTGGGTGTAGGGCTGCTGCGGCCTGGCAAACAGGGTGGCGCAGTCGCCTTCCTCCACCTTGTCGCCGCGGTACATCACGAGCACGCGGTCGGCGATTTCGGCCACCACGCCCATGTCGTGGGTGATGAAGATCACCGCCATGGCGAGTTCGCGCTGCAGTTGCTGGATCAGCGCGAGGATTTGCGCCTGGATGGTCACGTCCAGCGCCGTGGTGGGCTCGTCGGCGATCAGCAGCGTGGGTTTGCAGGCCAGCGCCATGGCGATCACCACGCGCTGGCGCATTCCGCCGGACAGCTGGTGCGGATGGCGGCCCAGCACGCTTTTGGCTTCCGGGATGCGGACCAGGTCCAGCATGCGTAGCGCCTCGGCCAGCGCCGCCTGGCGCGACAGTCCCTGGTGCAGGCGTATTGATTCGGCGATCTGCTCGCCCACCGTGAACACCGGGTTGAGCGAGGTCATGGGCTCCTGGAACACCATGGCGAGGTCGGCCCCGCGCAGGCTGCGCATTTGCGACTGCGAGGCGCGCGCCAGGTCCAGGCGCTCGCCGTTGCGGCGCGTCAGCCACATGCTGCCGCTGCCCAGGCGTCCGCCGCCTTGCTCCACCAGGCGCATCAGGGCCAGCGAGGACACCGATTTGCCGGAGCCCGACTCGCCCACGATGGCCAGCGTCTCTCCGGCGTCCACGTGAAAGCCGAGATTGCGCACCGCGTGCACGGTGCGCTGCTCATTGGCAAAACTCACGCTGAGGTCCTTGACCTCAATGACGCGTTGGCGGTTGGGCTGGGGGCTCATGCGGTGAATCCCTCGACGGCATCGGCGTAAATGGCGCTCACCGGCGCTTCGCCCACGCGGGCCCAGCCGCGGTACATGCCTTCGGTGTTGAAGGGCAGGCTCAGTCTGCCTTGCGCATCGACGGCGATCAGGCCGCCCCGCCCGCCCATGGCGGGCAGCACCTTCATGACCACTTCGCGGGCGGCCGCCTCCAGCGGCATGCCGGCATAGGCCATGCGCGCGCAGATGTCGTAGGCGGCCGCGGTGCGTATGAACATTTCGCCGGTGCCGGTGCAGGAAATCGCCGCCGTGCGGTTGTCGGCATAGGTGCCGGCGCCTATCAGGGGCGAGTCGCCCACGCGGCCGGCGCGCTTGTTGGTCATGCCGCCGGTGGAGGTGGCGGCGGCAAGGTTGCCCTGCGCATCCAGGGCCACGGCTCCCACGGTGCCGAGCTTGCGGCCTTCGTCCAGGGGCGCGGCGCCGGAGGCGCCTGCGCGGAATACCAGGGCCGCGCCGTCGTGGTCCAGCACGGCCGCGTCGGTCGCGAGCGCGCGCCGCAATTGCTCGCGGCGGGCCTCGGTCGAAAAATAATCGGGCGAGACCATCTCCAGCCCGCACTCCTCGGCGAAGGCTTCGGCGCCGGCCCCCACCAGCAGCACGTGCGCGCTGCGCTCCATCACGGCGCGCGCCGCGCGCACCGGGCGGCGGACGCGGTTCACGCAGGCCACCGCGCCGGCGCGCAAGGTGGCGCCGTCCATCACGGCCGCATCAAGTTCATGGGTTTCGTCGTGGGTGAAGACGGCGCCGTGCCCGGCATTGAAGAGCGGGCAGTCCTCGAGCAGCTCCACCGCCAGGCTGACCGCATCCAGTGCGCTGCCGCCGCCGGCCAGCAGCTGCTGCGCGGGGCGCAGGATGGCCTGCAGGGCGGCGTGGTAGGCCGCGTGTTGCTCCGCGCTGATGTGGCTGCGGCTCATGGTGCCGGCGCCGCCGTGGATGGCGATGAGGGGAAGGGGCTGGGGCCGTGTCACTTGGAAACCTTTGGCGATTTGGATGGGGTGCGGGCTTTGCGGGGTGCAGGCGCCGCGGCGTCGGCATCGGCGCGCAGCCGGCTGGCGTGGTTGCCGTGCAGCCAGGGCAACACCGACTCCGCCAGCTGTGTCGCCGCCTTGAGCGAGTCCTTGGCGCTGTGGGCGACGGCGCTGCACAAGGCCTCGATCAGCGCCAGCACGGTGGCTTCGGAGTTGGCGAAATACTGGCTCTCGGTGTGGGCGTAGAGCGCGACGCTGGCCAGCGGCGCCAGCGGCGAGGTCACGCGGTCGGTCAGTGCCAGTATGGGCACACCCGCGTCGTGCGCGCGGCGCGCCAGCAGGATGGTGTCGCTGAAATAGCGCGGGTAGGCGATGGCGATCAGCAGGTCCTCGGGTTTGAGGCGCGCCAGCAGGCGCGCGCCGTAAGAGGAGCTTTCCACGCTGGCCAGCAACTGGACGTTGTCGCAATACGGGTCCAGCGAGCGCTGCAGCAGCCCGCCCAGCCAGCTGCTGCTGCCAAAACCGGCAATGTAGATGCGCCGTGCCTTCAGGATGGCCGCTACCGCCTGCTCGCAGCTCTGGGCATCCAGTGCCTGCCGTGTCAGCTCAATGTTGTGCTGGCTTTGCGCCAGGGCGGAGGCAAACACGTCAGCCACCGTGGCGGAGTGCTCCAGTTTGTTGCGCAGCTTCTCGACCGGGGCCAGTGTGGCTTCGAAGCCCAGCACCAGCGCGGCGCGGAACTGCGGGTAGCCCTCAAATTCCAGCGCCCGGGCGAAGCGGTTGGCGGTGGCCACGGAAACCCCCAGCGTGGCGGCCAGCTCGTCGATGGGCATGGTTGCTGCTTGCAGGGGATGGGCCAGCACGTAGTCGGCCATCTGCCGATGGGAGCGTGTCAGCGTCGGCAACAAACGCCCAATACGCTGTGCCATCGAAGGGTTGCCGGGGAATGTCGCCATCGGGTCGGAGCGGAAGTTCGATGTATATAAATTTACAAATTAATTCATCATAGCGAAATTTTTGATCATTTCCAATTAAATTGAAACCGGCGATGCGTTGCAGGTTCAGGCGCGGCGTTCAGGAAGGCGCGGCCGGGGACACGGGCAGCCGCCGGGAAAATCGCAACAGGTACGGCTGTCGATCAGCAGAGTTGGAGGCGCGTGCACGCCACCCGCAAATGCAGGGAGGCGCTAGGACCCGAGCTTTTTGTAGGCGCGGTCCATCTCCACGCTTTTGCTCGTGTCTTTCACGCCGCGCTTCAGGTCGCGCCCCGCCTGCTCGACGACCGGGTTGGGCTTGGCATTCGTCATGTCCACCGCCTGGTCGCGCTCGTGCGGCATTTCCAGGCTGGACTCGACGGCGCCGTCCTTCAGGGTGTCCTGCTGGCCGGGACGCGAACGTTGTGCACGCGGGTCTTTGGCCGGCATGCCTTTGCTGGAGGCGGGTTGCGCACGGCTGTTCAGGGGCGTGTTTTTAGGGATCATGGGACGACTTTGCGCGCCCCGCCACGCCGGCCCTGTCAGCCCTGAAAATCAGGCCCTGTAGGAGAAGGCCACTTGAAGCAGCGTCGCCTGGCCCTCAGGCCGCCAGAAAGCTGGCGGCCTGCGCCACCGCCGCCGCGTCGGCCTTGACGGCATCGGGCGGTCCGCCCTTGCCCCAGAGTTCGCCGCCGTAGTTCATGGCCATGAATTGGGCGCACAGGCGGATGGAGTCGACCATGGGCTGCGCCTTGGCGCGGTCGCCGCTGGTGGTGATCAGCCACAGCGTCTTTTTCGCCATCTCCTCCTTGAAAGGCAGGCTGGGCACGCGCATCCAGGCGCTCCAGTGGTCCAGGTAGATCTTCAGCGGCGCCGGGATGCTGTACCAGTAGACCGGCGCCACGAACACGATGTCGGTGGCGGCCAGGGTCGCGTCCAGCAAGGTCTTCATATCGCCTTCGGGCATGGGGTACTGACCCGTGGTGTGGCGCTGGTCCACGAACAGCGGCATTTTCATGCGCGACAAATGGTGCCAGGCCTGAGGCGTGCCGGCCGGCAGCGCCGCGGCGGCCTGCCGGGCCAGCCATTCGGTGTTGCCCATTGCGCCGGGTTCGCGCGTGGAGGTGGTGAGAAAGAGGAATTGAGGAGTGGCTTTCATGGCGGCCATGGTAGCGGCAGGCGCTGGCCCTTGCCGGCGCGGGGTTGGGGCCGCGTGCCAGAATAAGCACCGATTCACAGGAGCCGCCTTCGCCATGATCCGTATTCGCGATATCGACCACGTTGTCCTTCGGGTCAGTGACCTCATGGGCATGCTGCGCTTTTACCAGCAGGTGCTGGGTTGCAGCCTGGAGCGCCGGCAGGACGCCATCGGCCTGGTGCAACTGCGCGCCGGGCGTTCGCTGGTGGACCTGGTGCCGGTGGACGGCCCGCTGGGTAAAGCTGGCGGCGCGGCGCCGGGCAAGGAGGGCCGCAACGTCGACCATGTCTGTTTTCGCGTGGAGCCCTTCGATGCCGACGTGATCCGCCGCCACCTGGCGGCCCACGGCGTTGAGGCGGGCGAGGTGGAATCGCGTTATGGCGCCGAGGGCGAGGGGCCCTCGATCTACCTCAGCGATCCCGAAGGCAACACCGTGGAACTCAAAGGGCCTCCATGGCCCGAGCTTAAAACTGACGCCAGCCCTGCCAGGCCGTGAAGCCGGCGCACGCGATCAGCACTACGCCCACTGCCCGCGCCATCAGCACGCTGGCGCCCGGCCGGTCTGCCAGCCACTGGCGCGCACCGGCGGCGGCCAGGGCCAGCGAGCCGTAAACACCTGTCTGGGTCAGCGCGATGATGAGGCCCAGCGCCACGGCCTGTATCCACAGCGAGCCGTATTCCAGCCGCAGGAACTGCGGAAAAATCGCCAGCATGAACAAATAGGCCTTGGGATTGAGCAGGCAGGTCAGCGCGGCCTGGCGAAAGGTCCGCCACGGCGGGCTTTCTTGCAGCGCCGGCAGGCCGCCGAACACCGAGGTGCTGCGCATGAGCGACCAGCCTATCCAGGCGATGTAGAGGCTTCCCGCCACGAGCATGACATTGACCATGCCGGGCACCAGCTTGAGCACAATGCCCAGCCCCAGCGCGCCGGCCACAACATGGCACACACCGCCGGCCACGATGCCGCCGACCGCGAACAGGCCGGCGCGGCGCCCGCCGGTCAGCGAGCTGGCCATCACAAAGGCCATGTCCATACCGGGCAGGATGATGATGCCCAGCACCATCAGGAAAAACAGCCAGAGGTGGGTGAACTGTTCCATGGCCGATGCGCCTAGCGCAGCGCGGAATAGGCGGGCCGGGCCAGGTCCATCACCCAGTTGGTTTCCCAGTGGCGGCCGCCGTCTTCGGAAAAAGCCTGCTCCCAGCGGGCGCTGGTGGGCGTGATGCCCGACCAGGTAAAGCGTACCCTCACCGGCCGGCCCTCATGGCTGTCGTGGCCCTCAAAGCGGCCCGTGCCGTCCACAAACGCGCCCGTCACCGGGGGCTGCATCAGCCCGTCGCTGTGGCTGACCCAGTAAATGCTCCAGAGCCGGGTCTGCGGGCTGAAAAAACGCAGTGCCATGCCCAGGGTCTGCCTGCCGTCCACGACCAGGTCGTTCATATTGCCCAGGCCGCCGAGCAGCAGCGCGCCGTCCTGCACAGCCTCAAAACGCTCCCAGTCGGTGCAGCCCGCCAGGCGCTTTTTGAGCCGCTTGTTGCTGACCAGCCAGCGCCCCGCGATGAAGTTGAAGTCATGGCGCCCGTCGTTCAGTTGGGACGGCTCCAGTGGTTTGGGCAAGGTTGTAATGGTCATGGGTAAAAGGCGCTTGTGGCGCCCGGTAATACGTTGACGTTGGCGATACCTGTGGAAAAACCCAGTCTATAAATGTAATAGGGCTATTTCGGCCCTAATAGAGCGTTAGACTTTTCCGCATGTATTCCCCGACCACCCGTGTATTGACCGTGCTGGAACTGCTGCAGTCCCATGGGCGCATGAGCGGCGCCGAGCTGGCGCGGCGGCTGGAGGTGGACGGTCGCACCTTGCGCCGCTACATCGCCAAGCTGGAAGACCTGGGCATCCCGGTCGTGGCCGAACGCGGCCGCTACGGCTGCTACAGCCTGATCGCCGGCTTCAAGCTGCCGCCCATGATGTTCACCGACGACGAGGCCCTGGCGCTGTCCCTGGGCTTGCTGGCCGCGCGCAGCCTGGGGCTGGCCGAAGCCGCGCCCGCCGCGCAAAGCGCACAGGCCAAGCTCGAGCGCGTGATGCCGCACAACCTGAAAAACCGCGTTCGCGGGCTCGGTGAAACGGTGAGGCTGGACCTGCGCCGCGCCGACGCGCCCGGCGACAACACCGCCTTGCTGGCTCTCAGCGCTGCCGCGCACGGCTGGCAGCGCGTGCACATGGCGTACCAGTCGGCCGAGGGCGAGGTTACCGAGCGCGAGTTCGATGCCTACGGCCTGGTGTTTCGCAAAGGCCGCTGGTATGCGGCGGGCTGGTGCCACCTGCGCGGCGCGCTGCGTTCATTCCGGCTGGACCGGGTGCGCGAGGTGCGCGCCCTCAATGTGGTGTTCACGCCGCCGGCCGACTTCGACGCGGTGCAGCACCTGGCGCTGGGCCTGGCGACCATGCCGCGCAGCAATACCGTGCGGCTTTTGTTGCACACCGACCTGCAGACCGCGCAGATGGAGCTGCCCGACAGCGTGGGCGTGTTCCAGCCCAGCGAGGAGGGCGTGCTGCTGCACAGCCAGACGGACCACCTGGGCTGGTTCGCGCGGCAGCTGATGCGTTTGTCTTTTTCCTTCGACGTCCAGGAGCCCGCAGCTTTGCGCGTTGCGCTGCGCGAGCATGCGCAGCGCACCCTGGAACAGCACGCCGCATAGGCCCCGAGCGGCGTGATCAGGCGGCTTTGGCTCGCAAAGGCGTACCGGTGCGGTCCTGACCGTAAAAGCCGAAATTCATGGCCGGCACCTCGCCGCTGATCAGTTCGGCGATGGCCTTGCCCGAGCCTGCGCCGTGCGTCCAGCCCAGCGTGCCGTGGCCGGCGTTGACCCACAGCCGGCCGACTTTGGTTTTGCCGATATAGGGGATGTTGGTGGGTGTTGCGGGGCGCAGGCCGGTCCAGAAGTTCGGCGTGCCGCCTTGCTCCTCCAGGCGGGTATCGCACACGCCCGGCAGCACTTCCTCGATGCGGTCAGCCAGCATTTTGCAGCGGGCTTTGGCCAGCGGCGTGTCCAGCGAAAGGTCGTAGCCGCCGACCTCGATGGTGCCGGCCACGCGCAGGTGGTCGCCGAGCCGGCTCATCGCGCATTTGACTTCGTCGTCGATGGTGCTGACAAAAGGCGCGAGCTCCGGTTTGAGCAGCTTGAAGGTGGCGCTGTAGCCTTTGCCGGGGTAGATAGGCAGGTCGACGCCCACAGTGCGCAGCAGCGGCGCCGTGTGCGATCCGCAGGCCACGACGATTTCGTCGGCCTTGAGGCGGACCAGCTCCTGGTTCTCACCGCGAATCGTGCGCGGCCGCACGGCGACGGACTCGATGGCGCCGCCGGCTTTCTCCAGCCGCTCTATGTCATGGCCATAGAGGAAACGCGCGCCGCGAGCGGCGCAGCGCTGCGCCAGCGCCTGGGTGAAAACGCGGGCATCGCCGCTTTCGTCGCTGGCGGTGTAGGTGCCGCCCACGATGCGGTGCCCGAAGGACTTGAAGGCAGGCTCTATGGCCAGCAGTTCGGCCGTGCTCACCACGCGGCGCGCCACGCCGTATTTGCGCATCAGGGCCGCCGCATCGCCGGCCGTGTCAAAGGCCTTCTGGTCGGTGTAGTAGTGCGCGATGCCGCGCTCCAGCCGGTTGTATTCGATGTCGGTGGTGGCCACCACCTCCTTGAGCGCCGCATGGCTGTAGGCGCCCAGCGCCACCAGCTGCTGCACGTTGCGCTCGAAGGCCGCGTCATTGCACTGCGCCAGGAACTGCAGGCCCCAGCGCCACTGCTGCCAGCCTTCGCCAAAGGGCAGCTGCGGGCGGAACAGCAGCGGCGCATCGTCGCGGAACATCCACTTCAAGGCCTTCAGCGGCGCGTCCTTGTTGGCCCAGGGCTCGCAATAGCTGACGGAAATCTGCGCCGCGTTGCCGAAACTGGTTTCCAGCGCCGCGTCGGGCTGGCGGTCCACCACCGTGACCTCATGGCCGCGCTCCAGCAAATGCCAGGCGGTGCTCACGCCAATGATGCCGGCTCCCAAAACTACAACTTTCATCGCTAACCCCTTTGCAACATTCCAGTGTGAAGGATGTTGCTTTCAATTAATAGAAAAATTAAACTCTCAGTGAAAACATCAGAACAGCTAATAAAGCTGAAAAGGCGCCGGTAGCTGGCACAACTAGCACAACTGGTAGAGCACATAGAAAACGGAAGAGGGGATGCGGGATGAGTACTTTTGATCCTGATGCACTCGAATGCCTGGCGGCAATCGTGGAAGAGGGCGGTTTTGAGCGCGCGGCCCAGCGCTTGTCCATCACCCAGTCGGCGGTGTCGCAGCGTCTGCGGGCCCTGGAAGCCCAGGTCGGCACCGTGTTGATCGTGCGCAGCCGGCCGCTCAAGCCCACCTCGGCCGGCCAGCTGTTGCTTAAACACACCAAGATGCTGCGCCTTCTGCGCGCCGACCTGGAGCGCGACCTCAAGGAGCTGGCGCCCAGCTCGCTGGGCGGCGCGCGCGAGGAAGAGCGCATCTCCATCGCCATCAACGCCGACAGCATCGCCACCTGGGCCTTGCCGGCGCTGACCGAGCTGGCGCAGCAGGGCCTGCCCATGGAGATCATCCACGACGACCAGAATTTCACCCATGAATGGCTGCGCGAAGGCCAGGTGCTGGGCTGCGTGACCACGCTCAAGCAGGCGCTGCGCGGCTGCAAGGTGGAGCCGCTGGGCGCGATGCAGTACATCGCGGTGGCCGCGCCGGCCTTCGTGCAGGGCCGGCTCGGCCAGCGCGACGGCGCCGGCGACAGGCCGGCCGCGCCCCTACTTACGCAATACAACTTCCGCGAGGTGCCTTTTATCGCCTTCAACCGCAAGGACGAATTGCCGGTCGAGTTTGTGGGCAAGGCCTTCGGGCTCAAGCGCGTCACCCTGAACCAGCTGTTTGTGCCTTCGTCGGAAGGCATGGTCAGGGCCGTGCTGGCGGGCTGGGGTGTCAGCGTGGTGCCCCGGCTGCTGGCGCAGGGCCTCATAGACCAGGGCCAGCTGGTCAATGTGGCCCCCCATTACACCCTGCCCGTCCAGCTGTACTGGCATTGCTGGAACCTGGAGTCCGAGGTGCTGGACGCCCTGACGGCCGCGCTGAAGCAGACTGCGGCCCAATCGCTGGTGCCCTGACGCGCGGCCGGCCATTTTGGGCCGGAACAAATCCTTGGTATTCAATTTGCCACCACCAGGATGGGTGTAGCTCTGTAGGACAAGGCCGGGGATAGAGACTTATGGCCTCAGTTCGGGGACTATTCCCATTTACAAACGTCCGGTGGCTGCGCACACTGCAAAGGCCATGCGAGGCAGGTTGCAGCGTGGCGTGAAAGGCATAAGGTAATCCGAATGCTGGGATGGCTGGGACTGCGTACCCGTCTGGTGATGCTGGTGCTGCTCGCGCTGCTCCCCGTCTTCGGCCTGCTTGTGTATTCCGCCAAACAGAGCCAGCAGGCCGCGTTGCGGCTGGCGCAGTCCGACCTGTTGTCGGATGTCCTGATGCTCACTGCCCGTGAGCAACGTACCGTGGACATGGTCCGCGACCTGCTGAGCGGCATTGCCAGCGGGCCGCACATCAAGAACCCCGCGCCAGGCCTGTGCGACAAGCACATGAAAAATCTCCATGCGGAGCACCCCGAGTTCACCAACCTGGGCCTTGCCGCGCCCGACGGAAGATTGCTGTGCGGCGCGTTGGGCGTGGCCAAAGACCTGCGTGTCGATGACCGGCCTTTTTTCCAGCAGGTCATGGCGGGCCAGCGCTTCGCGGTCGGCCGTTATGCCGTGGGCCGCGCCAGCGGGCATCCCGGCATAGGCTTCGCCGTGCCCGTGCGCAACGAGGCTGGGGCCATCAGCGGTGTGGCTTTCGGGGTGCTGGGCCTGCCAGCCCTGGCGAAACCGCTGACAGATGGACCCTCCATGTCTGGCGCGCGCCTGGCAGTGCTGGACCGAGACGGTACGGTGCTGGCCATATCCCCGCCGGCGCCGTCCTGGCTGGGCAAACCGCATCCGGATCCCGTCGTGCAGCAGGCCGTGCGGGAGCGCCGGCAAGGCGTGCAACAGGCGGCGGACGCGCAGGGTGCGCAGCGGGTGTATGCCACGGCGCCCGTGCCGGGGGGCGATGGCGAAGGCCTGTTCGCGGCGGTCAGCGTTCCGCAAACCATGATCGCGGCGCCCAGCCGCCAGGACCTTGCCATTGAGTTGCTGGGGCTGATGGCCGTGGCACTGTTTGGCGTGGGCTGCGCCTGGTGGACGGGCAATCAGGTCATCGTCAACCCCGCCAAGGCGATCCTGAAAGAGGCCAACGAGGTGGCCCAGGGCAATCTCGACGCGCGCGTCAGGCTGGGGCCCCTGTACCAGGGCGAACTCGGCGAGATCGGGCGCACCTTCAACCGCATGGCCGAAGCGCTGCAGGCGCGGCAGCGGGAGCTCGACGCCATGCTGGAGCGCGTGGACAAGGAGCGCACCCTGCTGGACCTCATCCTCAACAGCATGAACGAAGGCGTGATCGCCGTGGACACCGAGGGCCGCTTCCTGCTGTTCAACGCCACGGCACGCGAGCTGTTCAACGGGGCGCCGGATCCCGGCATGCGATTGGAAAATTGGCGCCGCGGCCACCAGCTCTTGATGCTTGACGGCAAGACCGCCTATGCCGAGTCGGAGCGGCCGCTGTCGCAGGCTGCGCGCGGCATCACCATCGACAACTGGGATGTGGTGTTTCGCCGGGCCGGCGCGGAAGACCGGATACTGCGCCTGAGCACCCGGCCGCTGCGCGATGCCGCCGGCGTGATGAAGGGCGGCGTCACCGTGTTCAACGACATCACCGCCCAGAAGGCGGCGGAAAACTTCGCCCACGCGCAGGAGCAGGTGCTGGCGTTGATCGCCGGCGGTGCGCCCCTGGCGCAATCGCTGGAAGCCGTGGTGCGCCTGATTGAAGACAGCTCGCCGGACAGCCTGTGCTCCATCCTGCTGGCCGAGGACGGGAAGCTGCGCCTGGGCGCCGCGCCCAGCCTGCCCGAGCGCTACAACCAGGCCATCGAAGGCCTGCCCATCGGCGAGGGCGTGGGGGCCTGCGGCACCGCCGCCTACCGCAACCACCTGGTGGTGGTGGAAGACACGCAGATCGACCCGCTGATGCAGGACTACCGCGAGCTGATGCGCGAGCACGGGCTGCGGGCCTGCTGGTCCATGCCGGTGGTGTCCAACGACGGCGAGGTGCTCGCGACCTTCGCGATCTACCGCGCCTACCCCTGCAGGCCCCAGCCCGCGGAACTCGAGCTGATCAATATCGCGGCACGGCTGGCCGGCATCGCGCTGGCGCGCGCGCGCGCCGAGGCGGCCCTGATCAGCAGCGAGGCGCGCTTTCGCGAACTGGCGGAAAACATCCACGACGTTTTCTATATCGTCGACCCGCACACCGGCCGCCCGCTGTATGTCAGCCCCGGCTATGAAAGGGTCTGGGGCCGCAGCCGCGAAAGCCTTTATGCCGACCCTCTCTCGTACGCCGAGGTCACGCTGCCCGAGGACAACCACCTGCTCAAAGAGGCCAGGAAGCGCAACCGCACCGGACAGGCCTCGGATATCGAATACCGCATCCGCTCCGCGGACGGCAGGATCCTGTGGATACGCGACCACGCCTACCCGGTCATGAACGCTTCGGGCGAGCTGGAACGCGTGGTGGGCACGGCGCGCGACATCACCGACCGCAAACTGGCCGACCTGGCGCTGGCCAGCACCAACCGGGCCCTGCAGATGCTGAGCCGCTCCAGCGTCGCCATCAACCGCATGGACGAGGAAGCGGGGCTGCTGGCCGAGGTGTGCCGCGTGGCCGTCGACGTGGGCGGCTACCGCATGGCCTGGGTCGGTTATGCGCAGGACGACGCGGAGCGCAGTATCCTGCCCATGGCCCATGCCGGCGACGAAAACGGCTATCTCGCGGCGATCCGCCTGAGCTGGCGCGATGATGACGCCACCGGCCAGGGCCCGGCGGGCCAGGCCGTGCGCAGTGGGCAAGCCCAGCAGACCGGCGACATCAGCCGGGTCGACAACAAGTTCTACTGGCATGCCCATGCGCTGGAGCGCGGTTTCCTGAGCGCGATCTGCCTGCCGCTGCGCGACGGGCCCCGAAGCTTCGGCGTGCTGTGCCTGTATTCGGGCGAGGCGCAGATATTCAGCGCCGATGAAATCAAGCTGCTGCAGGAGCTTGCCGACAACCTGGCCTTCGGCATCGTCAGCCTGCGCGCCCGCCTGGAACGCCAGCGCAGCCAGGAGGCCGAGCGGCAGGCCGTCATCAAGGTGCGCGAGCAGGCCTCGCTGCTGGACCGGGCGCAGGACGCCATCATGGTCCGCAACCTCGACCGGACCATACGCTTCTGGAACAAGGGCGCCGAGCGCCTCTACGGCTGGACGGCCGAGGAGGTGCTGGGCAAGACCATGGAGGAGCTCATGTACCCCGATCCGCAGGTGCTTCTGGACAGCATGACCAAGACCCTGGCCAACGAGGGCGACTGGAGCGGCGAGCTCGAGCAACGCGCGCGCGATGGTTCGACGGTGTGCATAGAAGCGCGCTGGACGGTGGTGCGCGATGAGCAGGGGAAGGTCAACGGGGTGCTGGGCATCAACACCAACATCCGCGAACGCAAGCGCGCGCGCGAGGAAATCCTGCGCCTTAATGCCAGCCTTGAGGAGCGGGTGCAGCAGCGCACCGCACAGCTTGAATTCGCCAACAAGGAGCTGGAGGCGTTCTCCTATTCGGTGTCGCATGACTTGCGCAGCCCGCTGAGCGCGGTGGACGGCTTTAGCGATCTGCTCGAGCGGACCATGGCCAAGGCGGAAAACACCCCTTTGACCGAACGCAGCCGGCATTACCTGGCGCGCATACGCGCGGGTGTTTCACAAATGGGCGAGCTGATCGACGCCATGCTCGCGCTGGCGCAGGTGTCGCGTTCCAGCCTGCGCTGGGAGCGCGTTGACCTGAGCGCGCTCGCCGAGAGCCTGTTGGCCGGCTACCGCGAGCGCGATCCCGGCCGCGACGCGCGGCTGCATGTCGAGCCCGGCGTCACGGGGCCGGGCGATCCCAGGCTGCTCAAGCAGGTACTCGACAACCTGCTGGGCAACGCCTGGAAGTTCAGCGCCAGGCAGACCCATACCGAGATCAGCTTCGGCCGCGAGACCAGCGAGGCCGGCGAGACGGTGTACTTCGTGCGCGATCAGGGGGCGGGGTTTGACATGGCCTATGCCGAGAAGCTGTTCGGCGTCTTCCAGCGCCTGCACACGCCGTCGGAGTTCTCCGGCACCGGCGTCGGCCTGGCCACGGTGCACCGCATCATCGCGCGGCACGGCGGCAAGGTGTGGGCCAAGTCCGAGCCGGGTAAGGGCGCGACTTTCTATTTCACCCTAAGCCCGGAAAGTGTGTAATACCCCCGTCCAAGCTCACTGCGTGTAGCGTGTTCCCCCCTTTAGGGGGCGGCGCCTGCGGTCTGGCAAGGCCAGTCCCGCGGCCCCTGCTGGTGAAAGATCCCTACGCGCCCAAAGAACTCTTAAGCCCAGCACGAGCCGTGGAACCGGCTTTGCCGGGCGGCAGACGGGAGGCCCCTTTCCACGTGCAAGGGGCAGGGACCCGCCGCAGGCTCGAAGTGGGGGAGCGTGGGGGCCACGGCTAGAAACTCTGCGACCGCAGAGTTTCGCGCAGGGTCTGTGCCTTGTCGGCATCAAACTGGCCCTCGACCCGCGCCAGCACCTCGCCCTGGCGGTTGACCACCACAGCGTAGACCTGGTCGGTACTGGCCAGGCCGGCGGAGCGCACAAAACTGGCGCGATCGGTGAATACCGGCACCATCTTGGCCCGCTCGGTATCGGCCGTGTAGTGCTGCAGCAGCCGGTCTTCAACCGCGCTGCGGCCCGTCAGCGTGCCCGGGTCGTTAAGCACCGGCATGCGCATCCAGGTGATCGATGGGTCGTTCCTGAGGTTCATGCCCTGGATCCAGCTCTCGACGTCGGCTCGCTGGCCACGCTTGAAGGTGATCAGCGCCAGGGTGCGGTCCGACGGGAGTCCTTCGGGCACGGTGACTGGCTGTCGCAGCAGGGTCTGCGCCATGAAAGCGGGCAGGCGGCCCATCACGCTGGAGTCATTGGGCGCCGCGAACGCGAGTGCAAATGCCAGGCCGGCGGCGGCAAGCCAGGCGCCAAGATAGGACACATTGCTTTTCATAGTGCTCTCCCCGATTCGGGTGCGGTACAGGAAGTCCTGCATGAACCCTTCAAGCAAGATACCTGCAAGCCGAACAGCGCGCAAATCAACAATTGGAACAAAGTGTTATCACTGCTTGACACGCTTGGCCCCGCATTGCCGATCCTGGTTGGGTTGCGCGGCGCGCGGGAAGTTCCAAAGAAAAAGAGGGACCGCCACGCACGCCGCGCGCGCTACGACTTTAGTCAGCAGCGGCGTGCTGGCCGCCCTCCCATACGAATGCTATTGGCCGATGGGGATCAGCAGTTCGGGCAAAAATCCCTCTTGCTCGCCCTTGCGCGCATAGCCCAGCGGGTTGGCCACGACGCGGCAGCCGCGGCTGGTGTAGTCGATCGCGCAATGCAAATGGCCGTGCAGCCACAGGCCGGCCAGCGGCAGCAGCTCATCGAGCGCGTTGCAAAAACCCGCCGTGCCCGGCGCCAGGCCGTAGCGCGGGTCGGCGCTCAGCAGGCTGGGCGCGAAATGTGTCACCGCGACCGTGGGACCCTCAAAGGGCTGGGCCAGGGCCTGCCGCAGCCAGGCCTGGCTTTTCAGGCCCTGCTCGCGCACCTCGGCTGCCAGCAGCGGCTGGCCATTCCTGAATGAATGGTTTTTGCTCAGGTAAAAATTGGCCGCGCGGAAAGCTTTTTCGCGTGCCTTCAGCTGCTCGCCCAGTGTGATATCGGCGTCCTGCGCCTGGCCTGCGCTCAGGGCGTCGAAGTCGGTCCACAGCGTGCTGCCGACAAAGCGCACGCCCCGCAGCACCACGGTCTCCTGCTCCAGCCAGACCATGCCCAGCCGCTCGCAGGTCTCGCGCAGCCGCGCATGGGTGGCGTCAAAGTCCAGGCCGTCATATTCGTGGTTGCCGGGCAGGAAGAACACCGGCGTCGGCCAACCCGCGCCGCCCTGGTCCGCGGGCAAGGGTGAAAACCGCGCCAGGCCGAAGTCGGCGATGTCCCGTTCAGCCAGCAGCGAACCTTGCTGGTAGGAGCCGATGTCGCCGGCCAGCACCAGCAGGTCGGCGCCGGGCACGGGCTGGGCCGTGAAATTCGGGTTGGATTCGAGATGAAGGTCGGACAGGAGCTGGATGTTCACCCGCTGATTGTGCGGGAAGACGCTGCCGGCCTTGCGCCCGTGCTAGATTTCGCAGGCCGGAAGCAGATAGAGATAGAGATAGAGATAGAGATGGAGATGGGCACAACAGGAGCTGCTTGTGAAAGACATCGAGAACGCCGACGTCGCACGCGTCTTTGCGGCCTATCCCCCGTCGCTGCGGCGCAAGCTGCTGGTGTTGCGCCGCCTGATCCTGGACACCGCGGCCGCCACGCCCGGTGTCGGCGAGATCGAGGAAACACTCAAGTGGGGCGAGCCGGCCTACCTCACCTCGGCCAGCAAAAGCGGCAGCACCTTGCGCCTGGGCCCGGTCAAATCCAGCCCGTCGCAGTACGCGCTTTACTTCAACTGCAAGACCACACTGGTCGATACCTTCCGTACATTGTTCCCGGTGGAGTTGCGCTACGAAGGCAACCGCGCCATCGTGCTGGATAGTGCCGATACGGTGCCGCGTGAAGCCCTGGTGTTTTGCATCACGGCGGCGCTGATGTATCACAGAAGGAAATCTTGATGAAACCCCGCATCACCTTGATCACACTGGGCGTTGACGATCTCAAGCGCGCGCTGGCTTTTTACCGTGACGGCCTGGGGCTGGCAACGCCCGGCATCGTGGGTGAAGAATTCGAGCACGGCGCGGTGGTGTTCATCGACTTGCAGCCGGGCCTCAAGCTGGCCCTGTGGCCGCGTGCCAGCCTGGCGCACGACACGGGCTTGGCGGTATCGCAGCCCGGGGCGCCGGCGTTTTCATTGGCGCACAACGTGGCCTCGCGGCAAGAGGTCGACGCCGTGATGGCAGAGGCTGAAAAAGCCGGCGCCGTGATCACCAAGCCGGCAGGCACGACCTTTTACGGTGGCTATGCCGGCTACTTCCAGGATCCAGACGGCCATCTCTGGGAGGTCGCGTGGAATCCGCAGTTCGAGATAGCCGACTAGCCCTGCCCGGCACGGGCGCGGATCGTCAGGCCGGCGGCGCCGCCAGCCGCACCGTGAAGCTCGTGCCCTGCCCCGGCCGGCTGCTGACCTCGATTTCGCCACGGTGCAGATCCACGCATTCCTTGACGATGTGCAGGCCTATGCCGGTGCCGGAAATATTGCCGACGTTGGTGCCGCGGTGAAAGCTGCCGAACAGGCGCGGCAGATCGGCCTCAGGAATGCCGATGCCCTGGTCGCTGATGCGCAGGTGGATCTGCTCGCCCACGCCGCGCACTGCAAACTTCACCGGCGTGTCCGGGTCCGAATACTTGAGCGCGTTGCCCAGCAGGTTGACCACGATATGGCGCAGCAACTGCTGGTCCGCTGTGCGCGGCGCGTCCAGCCCGTCGCAGGTGAGGGATACGCGCGCGGCCTGCGGGTTGCCGCGCTCGAGCTCGGCCATCACCTGCACCAGCCAGTCGGGCACCACCAGCGGCGCGGGTTCAAACCTGAACTTGCCCAGTTCCAGGCGGCTGGTCAGCAGAACCTGCTCCACCATGTTGCTCATGCGCGCGACGGCGGTCTTGATCTGGCCCAGCAGCTCGCGGCGTTCCTCGGCCGGAAAGCTCGCGCCGTAGGCATCGAGCAGTTCGACGGACGACAGGATGGCGGCCAGCGGCGTGCGGAATTCGTGCGAGGTGACCGCGACAAAGCGCGACTTGAGCTCCGACAGCTCGCGCTCGTGCGTCAGCGCCTTGAGCATGTCTTCCTCGGCCTGGCGCTTGAGCGTCACGTCGGTCAGGAAGTTCAGCGTGGCCGGCGTGCCCTCCCACTCGAACCTCACCGCGCTGATTTCCAGCCAGCGCGTGACGCTCTGGCTGTGCTGCACGCGGAACTGGTAGTGGTTTTCAACCGTCTCGCCGCGCAGGCGCCTCAGATGGTTGTCCAGCACCCGCTCGCGGTCGTCGGGGTGGATGAATTCGATGAAGGGCCGCGACTTGGCGGTGGCTTCGTCCAGCGCGGTCAATTTCAGCGCCTTCGGATTCGCATAGAGGATGCGCCCGCCCGCCGTGACCAGGATGCCCTCGCTGACGTTTTCCACCACCGCGCGGTATTTGGCCTCGGAGTCGGTGCGCCGGCCGATTTCCACGCGCAGCTGCTTGGAGGTGTCGAGCTGCCAGGTGATGTTGTTGGCCAGGTGGATGACGCGCAGCAGCTGCCCAGAGGGGCTGTGGATGGGCAGCGCGCGCTGGCTCAGCCGGGCGACGTCACCGTTCGGCCTGCGCACGCGGTATTCCTCGCTGCGCTTGACGGCGGCCAGCTGAAGCTGCCGCACCCGGTCGCGGTCCGCCGGGTCGACCTGCTCCAGCCATTGCCAGGGATCGCCCGCCAGCTTGTCGGCCGACTGGCCCCAGAACATCTCGAAAGCCGGATTGGTGTAAGTGATGCGGCCGCCGGCCGGGTCCCAGGACCAGAGCATGGCGTCGATGTTGGCGGCGATTTGCCGCAGCAGTTCCTCGCCCGGCAGCGAAACAGGCGTCACAGCCGTCGTCGATGCGGGGGAGGGGGCGGACATGCTGGGAGCATAGCCGCATCGCGGGCGTGACTTCCTCCCGTAAAACCCCGGCTATGTGGGCCAGCGGATCAAACTATGCATGTTTTGCATGGGATGGGGCCTGTCTTAGGGTTGAAACCCTAGGGAAAACCCTTATTCTTGATTCACCGCAACTTTTCACCCACCCATGGGTGACTTTCGACATGTATAGCCTGTTTGCCCAAATTGCACGTTTCCTGCCTTCCGCCGCCGGCGTGGCCCCCATCAACGGCGTGGCCCACAACCTGATGGAGCGCGCCGAAGCCCGTGCCGGCCGCAACCCGCAGCAAGCCCAGGAACTGCGTACCGCCGCCTACGCCTATCTCAGCGTGGTTCGCTGATGCTCTCGGCCGCCGAAACCGGCGCGCCGCCTTTCAGAGTTTCACCCCCGAGCCCTTCACGGCGGGCGCCAGCACCGCGACCTGGTCCTTGACGAAGCCGCCAAACGCGGCCGGGCTCATGGCCTGGGTGGTGATGCCCAATTCCAGCATTTTCTTTTTGACTTCCGCGGTGGCAAGGATTTCGTTGCACACGGCGTTCAGCCGCGCCACCGTGTCGGCCGGCATGTGCGCCGGACCGCTCAGGCCGAAGAAGTTGTCCAGCACCAGCTTGCGGTAGCCGAACTCGAGCACGCTGGGCACCTCGGGCACCAGCGGTGAACGCGCCGCCGAGGTCACCGCCAGCGGCACCAGCTGCCCGCTCTTGAAATAGGGCACAAAAGCCGTCAGCACATCAATGCCCACCGGGATCACGCCGGCGATCAGGTCGGTCGTCATGGGCGCACCGCCGCGGTAGGGAATGTGCTGCAGGTTCACGCCCATGGCTTTTTTCATCAGCTCGCCGTAGATATGGCCTATGGATGCCGGGCCGCCCGAACCGAAGTCCAGCCGGCCCGTCTTGCGCGCCTGTGATTCCACATCCGTGATGGTCTTGATAGGCACATGCGGGTTCGCCATGACCACGCAAGGGGCGTTGCCGATCAGCGCGATATGGGTGAAGCCCTCGACCGGGTCGTAGGGCTGTTTTTCGAGCGCGAAAGGGCCTATGGACACCGGCGTCGAATTGCTCAGCATCAGCGTGTAGCCGTCCGCCGGCGCCTGCGCCACCACCAGCCCGCCCACGCTGCCGCCCGCGCCGGGGCGGTTGTCCACCACCACCGCCTGGCCCAGCTTTTTGCCGAGGTGTTCGGCCATGAGGCGCGCCACGATGTCGCTGGCGCCGCCGGCCGGGAAGGTCACCACGATCTTGATGGGCTTGTCGGGCCAGGCCGCGAAAGCGGGCAGGGCGAGGGAGGCCGCGCCACCGGCGAGCCACTTCAGTGCGCTGCGGCGACGGAGCAAGGGAAATTCAGGCTGGGACATTCGGGGCTCCTGCAGACAGTGTGTGTGCAGAGCCATACGCAAAAAGCATGCCCCGGAAAGCGCCCGGAGCCTGAACCCGGACCGCGGCGGCTTGCCGTTTACCAGCGGTTGCGCAATCCCACCAGCATTGCCACGTTGCGCTGGGCCGCGTTGAACTCGGCTTGTATGTCTGCGAAGAGATCAACTCCCTTGCCTAGGCTGCCGCTCGCACCCAGCCCGAGGATCAGCGTGTCCCGCTTCAGTGCCGCACCCGAAATCTGGAACGGTGAAGCCGTGGTCGCGCCCTGGAGCTGCGCCGTCATCGGCATGTTCAGGTCGCCGAATTCATGGGCCCAGACCACGCGGGGCTCCAGGCGGATGCGGCCCATGTCAAAGAAGGCCCTGGCGCCCAGGATTGATTTGGATGAGTGGGTGGTTTGGCTCGCCACTTGCAGGTTCAGCGCGCCTGCCCCCGTTTCCGTAAAGCCGTCCGCCTTGTTTTTGCTGAGCGAGAGCCCGGCCAGCGGCTGCAGCGTCCAGCCGTCCATGGGGAGTGAATAAGTGGCCTCGCCGTAAGCCGAGAGCGTCTCGCTGTCGAAGTCGCCGCTGGCCGTGCGGCTCAGCGTTCCGAAGGCGATGCCGCGGTCCATGTGATTTTTGCCCCAACTCATGCCGACCGAGCCGTTGAAGTTCCAGGCATCGACGGCGTAGCCGCCATAGACCGCAAGCGCGGTGCCGCGTGTCTTGCCGGTCTCGTTGTTGTCGGTGGACAGGCGGGCAGTGCCGATGCTCGCGGCCACGCCTAAACGCAAGCCCTCGCTGCCCTCAGCATCAAAGCCAATGCTCAGGCCCGAGCTGCGCAGGCGGCTGGCCGCCGCGTTGCCGTCAGCGTCGGTGCGGCTATAGCCGCCATAGCCGCGCGCCCAGAGGCCCCGGCCCGCATCCGAAGCGGCGGGCAGCGCCGGCGCATTGCCGGTGAGCGAAAACTTCCGTTCGGGCATGTCGGACACCGGCGCCATCAGGTCGGACAGCGTGTCGTTGGCGGCCAGCAGAAGCGGCCGGTCGGTGAAGGAGTTCGCCAGCGTGCCGGTGCCTCGGCCTTGTGCCGCACGCAGGCGAGCCTGCAACTGGTTGCCGAGGCTGGCGGCAAAGCCGGCGGAGGCGCGGCGCAGTTCCACGATGCCGGCGCCGCTGGCGGCGTCAAATGCGGCGCGTGCCTGCGGCGCGGACGTGCTATCGACGGCGGCCAGCACGGTGCCCATGTCGCCGCCGGCCCCGGCCACCGCATTTTGCAGGGCTGTTCCCGTGGCGATCTGGTTGGGCGTCTGGCCTATGCTGGCGTAGCTGGTGTTGTTGCGCGCCAGGGTCAGGAAGACATTGTTGGCGTCATAGGCCAGCGACGGCGTCAGGAAGGCCAGGTTGGAGGTGACGCCCGCAAAAGCCCCGGTGCGGCCGCCCGCCGCGTTGAGGATGGTGTACCGGGTGCTCAGCGAGTAGCTGCCGACGCCGGCTTGGACATCGACCGTTCCGCCATTGAGGGTGGCGGTGCCCGTGGCGTTGATGCGGTCGCTGTTGCCGGCCGGGTCCACTTCGACGCGGTAGACGGAACCCGCCGCGAAGCTCAGATTGCCGTTGACCGTCAGCGTGCCGATGGAGTTTCCCGGCGCCAGCACGCCGCCCGCTGCGATGGTGGCGCTTCCCACCGTGCCGCTGCCGCCGAGCGTGCCGCCGTTGTTGACGCTGACGGCCGAGTTGGTGATGCTGCCGTTGACCGACAGCGTGCCGGCATTGACCGAGGTGCCGCCGTTGTAGCTGTTGACGCCGGTCAGCACCAGATTGCCGGCGCCCGTCTTGGTCAGGGTGCCTGTGCCGCTCATGGCGCCTGCGTAGCTGCCGTTGGCCGCCTGGTTGAATATGAGGGTGGCGTTGTTGGTGATGTTGCCTTGCAGGCTGGTGCTGTCGCCTTGCAGTGTTCCCGCGTTGATGGTGGTGCCGCCGGTATAGGTGTTGGCGCCTGCCAGGATGGTGGTGCCGGCCCCGGTCTTGGCCAGGGAGCCGTCACCGGAAACAGCAGCCGAGAACGTCGTGGTGCCGGTGTGGTTGAACTGCACGGAGGAGCCCGCCGTGCCCAGGATGACGCTATCGGCCGTGAGCGTGCCGGCGCCCGCGCCGCTGCCGATGAAAAGAGTGCCGTTGGCCGTGTCGCCTACATGCAGGGTACGCGTGCCGTTCACCGTGACGTTGGCGCCCGCATCAATGTGCAGCTCGCCCGCGCCGTTGCCGCCTATCTCAAAGCGCTGCGCCTGCCCCAGGCCGATCGGCGCGAGCGTGAGGCTGGAGCCCGCGCCGGTGACCGTGACAATGCCCTGCCGGAGTCCGTCACCCGCGAAAAGATGGGCGGCGCTTACCGTGCCGCCTCCCTGGATGGTGAGCCTGGCGACGCCACCGCCGGTGGTCGTTCCCAGGCTGATGAGGTCGCCGACGGCCAGCGACCCGCCCGCGCCGACGATGACCTCACCGCTGCTTTGCACGTCCAGCGACTGCGCCGCGCCGCCCGCGTTCAGGGTGGCCTGGTCGCCGGCATTGGTCAGGCGCGCGGCAGTCGCCCCGGTGGGCACGCCGCTGGTCCAGTTGCCGCCGGTGCTCCAGTTGCCTCCGGCGCCGGCGCTCCAGTCAGTGCTTTGGGCGATGCCGCTGCCGGGCGCCGCGAGCAGGCCGACCAGGACAAGGGATGCGCTCAGCGGGCACAGACGGAAATTCGGACGTGTTGTCACGGAAGGGATCCCTCGGACTGGCATGGTTGTTGTGGTCCCGTCCTGGAACGAGCGGGGCCAGCTTAGCTGATGTACCGCCGGGCACGCAAGCGCCTCACCATGTCATCTGTAATAGAAGCGTAGAGGGGCTCAGGCAGAAAACGCCTGGTCGGCGGCGCGCACCACCGCCTTCCTCAGCCACATGTGCGCGCTGCGCTGGCGGGAGCGGCGGTGCCACACCGCGTCCACATGCACCGGCGAGACGTCAAAAGGCAAGGGGCGCAGCACCAGCTGCTCGGCAATGCCGGTCACGCGCACAAAGTGGCGTGGCAACACTGTCAGCAGGTTGGAGTTGGCCACCACGCGGCCGGCGGTGAAGAACTGGTTGACGGTGAGCACGACCTGCCGCTTGCGTCCCAGCGAGGCCAGGGCTTCGTCGATAAACCCGTAGGGCCGGCCCGAAAAACTCACCAGCATATGGCGCGCGGCGCAAAAACGGTTGAGTGAGAAGGGGCCGGTGGCCAGCGCGTGGTCCTTGCGCATGACGCAGACATATTCGCCGTCATAGAGCCGCTGATGCGAAAACGGCAGCGGCTCCCCGCTTTGCTCGCTGGCCGTCAGGTCGGCCAGCAGCGAGGGGAAGTAGCCAATGGCCAGGTCGCAGGTTTCTTCGTCCAGCAGGCGCCGAGGGTCGCGGGTGGTGAGCGGCACCACCCGGATCGACACGCCCGGGGCTTCGCGCTCCAGCGTTTCGACCAGACCGGGCATCAGCTCGGCCGCGGTGGCGTCGGCCATGGCCAGCACAAAGGTGGTGCTGGCTTGCCCGGGCACAAATTCGTTGGGGACCAGCGACTCCTGCAACTGCTGCAGCGCCTCGCGCACGGCCGGCCAGATGGCCAGGGCGCGTGGTGTGGGCGCCATGCCCTGGCCGCTGCGCTGCACCAGCTCGTCGCCCAGGGTCTCGCGCAGCCGGCGCAGCGCATTGCTGACGGCGGGCTGGGTCAGCGACAGGTTGCGCGCGGCCCGCGTCAGGCTGCGCTCGGCCATGACCTCGTCGAACACACGGAGCAGGTTCAGGTCCAGCGTCCGGAAATTGAGGGGATTGAAGGTGTCGGAAGCCATGGTTTGGAAGGCAAGCGCCTAAGTTATCACCAGTATGAATGAATCTCATCATAAAGATAAAGTTGAATAGCATCAGTGATAACCCTAATATCTCTGTACCCGTCGAGATATCTTGTCCTGGCGGGGATCAGCCATAACGGGAGTTCATCATGACCAGCTTCGTCAATATCAAACATTCCACGCAGCACCCCGGCGTTGTCCGCGCTGAGTCGGCCTTTGGTGCCGTACGCCAGCTGGGCCAGGCCTTCACCGGCACCCGCGGCCTTGCCACGCTGCTGTTGTCCGCCGTTGCGGCCGCCATCATGGTGGTGGCTTACCAGGTGATGGACAGCGTGACCGAAGGCCACCTGCTGGTGATGTGGATCGCCTTGTGGGCTGTCGCCTTTGCCGTCCTGGCGCTGTTCGCCGGTACTGCGCGCAACCTTGCGGCTCGTGTCAAAGCCGGCCTGGACGGCTGGTCGCGCAGCCTGGCCGAAGCCCGCGCCGACCAACGCCTCTGGCAAGCCGCCAAGAACGACCCCCGCGTGATGGCCGACCTGCAAATGGCCCTGCAACGCGCTGCCGACGCTGAAGTGGAAGCGCCCGCCGCTCCCGCCGTCAAGGCAGAGCGCACCGAAGCCGTCAGCGGCGCCTCGGTGGTGCGCGCCTACCACCGCAGCTACATCTAAGCATCCTGGCGGATGCCCGGCCGGCCGCCGCGGCGGCCCACAAAAAAGCCACCTTGTCAGGTGGCTTTTTTTTGCCCTGTACCGAATGGCCCGGGGCTTGAGGCGCGGCGCACTGATCGTGTACCGCCCCCGCTTGGGTCCGCCGGTCAGGCAGCCAGGCGGCGCTCGATCGCGGCTTTGGTCTCCCCCAGCTCTTTCGGCAGGTGATGTTCGAGTTGCTTGAACAGTTCGGCGTGCAGCTCCAGCTCCTTGAGCCAGGCGGCCTTGTCGATGCTGGTCACAGTTTTGAACTGCTCGGCGCTGAAATTGAGGCCGGTCCAGTTCAGGTCTTCATAGGCGGGGCTGATGCCGGTGATGTGCTCGGAACCCTTGCCCGTGCCTTCGATGCGGTCGATCATCCACTTGAGCACGCGCATGTTCTCGCCGTAGCCGGGCCAGACGAACTTGCCGTCCTCGCCCTTGCGGAACCAGTTGGTGGTGTAGATCTTGGGGATCTTGGCGCCGGTGGCTTCCAGCTTCTTGCCGACGTTGAGCCAGTGCTGGAAGTAGTCGCTCATGTTGTAGCCCATGAAGGGCAGCATGGCGAAGGGGTCGCGGCGTACCACGCCGGCCTGGCCGGTGGCCGCTGCCGTGGTTTCCGAGCCCATGGTCGCGGCCATGTAGACGCCTTCGACCCAGTTGCGCGCCTCGGTGACCAGGGGCACGGTGGTGGAGCGGCGGCCGCCGAAGATGAAGGCGTCAATCGCCACGCCCTTGGGGTCGTCCCAGGCGCTGTCCAGGGCCGGGTTGTTGGTGGCGGCCACGGTGAAGCGGGCGTTGGGGTGGGCGGCTTTGGCGCCGGTTTCCTTGGCGATCTGCGGCGTCCAGTCCTTGCCTTGCCAGTCGATCAGGTGCGCGGGCTGGCCGCCGGTGTCTTTTTCCATGCCTTCCCACCATACGTCGCCGTCGTCGGTGAGGGCCACGTTCGTGAAGATCACGTTCTTGTCCAGGCTCGCCATGCAGTTCGGGTTGGTGTGGAAGTTGGTGCCCGGGGCCACGCCGAAATAACCGGCTTCGGGGTTGATGGCGTAGAGCTTGCCGTCGGCGCTGGGCTTGATCCAGGCGATATCGTCGCCGATGGTGGTGACTTTCCAGCCGTCAAAACCGGCGGGCGGCACCAGCATGGAGAAATTGGTCTTGCCGCAGGCGCTGGGGAAAGCTGCCGCTACGTGGTATTTCTTGCCCTGCGGGTTGGTCACGCCGAGGATCAGCATGTGTTCGGCCAGCCAGCCCTCGTCGCGGCCCATGTTGGAGGCGATGCGCAGCGCAAAGCATTTCTTGCCCAGCAGCGCGTTGCCGCCGTAGCCGGAGCCGTAAGACCAGATTTCGCGGGTCTCGGGGTAGTGCACGATGTATTTGGTCTTGTTGCAGGGCCACTTCACGTCCTTCTGGCCTTCAGCCAGCGGCGCGCCCACGGTATGCACGCAGGGCACGAAGTCGCCGTCCACGCCCAGCACGCCGAACACTGCCTGGCCCATGCGCGTCATGATCTTCATGTTGACGGCCACATAGGGGCTGTCAGAGAGCTCGATGCCGATGTGCGCGATCGGCGAGCCCAGCGGGCCCATGCTGAAAGGCACGACGTACATGGTGCGGCCCTTCATGCAGCCGTCGAACAGAGGCTGCAGCGTGGCGCGCATCTCGGCGGGCGCCATCCAGTTGTTGGTGGGGCCGGCGTCTTCTTTTTTGGCCGAGCAGATATAGGTGCGGTCTTCCACGCGGGCCACGTCGGTGGGGTCGCTCTGGGCCAGGAAGCTGTTGGGGCGCTTGGCTTCGTTGAGCTTCTTGAAGGTGCCGGCGTCGACCAGCTGCTGGCACAGGCGCTGGTATTCGGCATCGCTGCCGTCGCACCAGTACACATTGTCGGGCTTGCACAGGGCCACCATGTCGGCGACCCAGGCGATCAGTTTCGCGTTCTTGACGTAGCTCGGTGTGTTGAGCTGCAGGCCTTGCATCACAGGTTGGTTCATCGAAAAAACTCCAAAGTTAAAAAGCGTTATTTCGAGAGGCGTCGCGCGGCAACCGGAGAGATTGCGACATCGAAACGACTGTCGAAATAAGGCTTGGGGGCTTTTCCGAACCGGGCCTTCTCGGGCCTGAAACAGGGCAGCTCACGCAACAACCGGGTCCTGGTCGGCGGGCGGGGCCGCAAGCCCGGAGGTGCTGCGGCGCAAGGTCAAAAAAGCGGCCGGAAGACCTGCTTTTCCGCCTTCCACGGGTCGGCCAGAGAATTCATTTTAAGAAGATAGGCGCGGGTTACCTTGCAGTTACCGTCAAAAGTTATGCAGAACTTGCATGAGGTTATGCATACCATGTGCAAGGGTTCAGGCAGCCCTGACATGGGGGTATGGAATGTCTCAAAGGGCGCCTGGGCCGCAGTTTCACGGCGGTTTTGCGGTGAAACGGGCCAGCGGCGGGCGCCGGGGCCGGAAACAAAAAAGTCCGCAGGCTGCGGACTTTTTGGGGGGACGTGGGGGAGTATCAGGCCATGTAGATGGCGATAAAGGCCAGCAGGAACATCAGCACGCCGCCGACCACGGGCAGAACCAGGGGGATCACGGGGACGATGGCGTCAACGGCTTCCTGCTCCTGGGCGGGCGTGGGGCTGTCGTGGGCGGCATTGGTGGTGTGGTTGGCTGAACTGGACATTGGGGGTTCCTGAATTGCTGGAAAGTCTGGGCAGATTTTAGCCGCATGCGGCGCCCCGGCGGCAAACAGGCCGCTATCTTCAGTGGCAATGCCCAGTTGCGTTACCCTTTACCCATGCTTGTTTGCGGAAGGAACGCATGAAATACCCGATTTCATTTCGACTCTTGCCGGCCGCCGTTTCCGCGCTGGCCCTGCTGTCGGCCTGCGCCACCGGCGGGCCCAGCAGCGCCTCGGCCAGGCCGGTGCTGTATCCCAATGCCACGCTCAACCGCGTGGGCGATGCCCAGGGCCAGGCCGAGGTCAATGCCTGCATGTCGCGGGCCTCGGCTGCCGGGCTCAGCCCGTCGCAAAGCGGCAACGAGGTCGGCCGCCGCGCCGGTGAGGGTGCGGCCGTCGGCGGCGTGGCCTCGGCCGTGGGCGCGCTGATCACCGGTCGCGGCGGCGAGGGCGTGCTGCGCGCCGGCGCTGCGGGCGCTGCCGTGGGCGGCTCGGCCGGCGCGGTCTCGGGCGCGTTTCACAACGACAAACCCAACAGCACCTACCGCAGCTTTGTACAGCGCTGCCTCAGTGAACGCGGTTTTGAGGTGATTGGCTGGAATTGAGCGCGGCCCCTGCCGCGCTCAGCGCTCAGTGCTGCTCCGAAGCCTCGTAACCGGCCGCGTTGAGCGCCGCCAGCACCTGCTGGATGTGGTCACGCCCGCGCGTCTGTATCACCAGCTCGATCTCCACGTTCTGGGCTGACAGCATGGTGAAGGCGCGCTGGTGGTGCACCTCGTCGATGTTGGCGCCGGCGTCGGCCACGGTGGCGGTGATCTTCGCCAGAGAGCCCGGAATGTCGCGCACGCTGACCTTGATGCGCGCCAGGCGCCCGGCCCGCACCATGCCGCGCTCGATGATGGCTGCCAGCAGCAGCGGGTCGATATTGCCGCCGCACAGCACCAGGCCAACCTTCTTGCCGGCAAAACGCGCCGGGTACTTGAGCAGCGCCGCCAGCCCCGCCGCACCCGCGCCTTCCACCAGGGTTTTTTCGATTTCGAGCAGCATGACCATGGCCTGCTCGATGTCGCCCTCGTCGACCAGCACCAGGTCGTCCACCAGTTTGGCGATGATGGCTTGGGGGATAAGCCCCGGCGTGCCGACGGCGATGCCCTCGGCGATGGTGCTGGTGCCCTGCGGGTGTTTGGTGCCCTTGATGGCGTTGACCATACCCGGGAAGCGGGAGGTCTGCACGCCGATGATCTCGATGCCGGGCTTCAGAGCCTTGGCCGCCGTGGCCATGCCCGCGATCAGGCCGCCGCCGCCCACAGCAATGACCAGGGTGTCCAGTTCGGGCACGGCATGCAGCATCTCCAGCCCGACGGTGCCCTGGCCCGCGACGATGGCCTCGTCGTCATAGGGGTGCACAAAGACCAGGCCTTCGCGTTCGGCCAGCTGCAGGGCGTGGGCGCGCGACTCGTCCAGCGAGTCACCGTGCAGCACCACCTCGGCGCCAAAGCCGCGGGTGCGTTCTATCTTCACGCCGGGCGTGAAGCGCGGCATCACGATCACCGCCCGCAGGCCCAGGCGCTGCGCGTGGTAGGCCACACCCTGCGCATGGTTACCCGCGCTCATGGCGATCACGCCGCGCCGCCGTTCGTCGGCTGACAGTTGCGCGAGCTTGTTACAAGCGCCACGCTCCTTGAAGGATGCGGTGTACTGGAGGTTTTCGAACTTCAGGAAAATCTGCGCGCCCGTCAGCTGCGACAGCGTCCGGGATTCCACGCAGGGTGTGTCCAGCAAATGGCCCTGCAGGCGCTGGGCGGCCTGTTCGATGTCGGTAAGGCTGAGCATGATTTCCTCTGTGGCGGTGGTGGGATTGTGCCGTGTGATTGTCCGCGTGTAACGGTAGCGATTCTGTGGCGCATTTCACACGACAGGGCTCAAGTAGTGTCTTCCATGATGCTTCAAGCTGCGTTATGGTGGAGTCTCGTTGAACCCCGTGGCGCCAAGGCGCTCATAGCCAGGGTATGCATCCAGTCAATCAGGCAAGGTCCAGAGACATGTCAACCAGCGGTGTCGTTGCATCAGGTGCAATCAGTGCAATAGGGAGGTTTGTCCATGAGCAAGCGTTCCGTTAGCGAGCAGCAGCAGTGGCTGCTGTCCCCCGGGCTGAAGGAAGCGCCGGTGCTGGACCTGATGTGTTCGCATTTTGTGCTGACGCTGGCGGCCCGCCAGGGCGCCAAGTTCAACGTCAGGCGCGACCTCAACAGCCTGCTCTCGCTCTCCGGCCGGCATCTGGTCTGGCCGCTGCCCGCTCTGCAGCGCTTGCGTGAATTCCTGGTCCGCCGCTGCAAGGACAACGAATTCTGGCGCGGCCACGAAAACCTCACCGACGCCGAGTTCATGGCGCGCCACGGCGCCTGGCGCGGCCCCTATGAAGAAGGCACGCTGTTCTTCTACCTCGACGAACACGCCAAGGACCAGCCCAGGGATTTGCTCTCGGTGCTGGCCGCCACCGGCGACTGGCTTACGCACGCGCTCAAGAAACAATCCACGCTGGTCGAAAAAAACATCGATGCGCTGGCCAACCTGCTGCAGCTCAATCGCGCCGAGCGCGCGCTGCTGCTCTACGGCACGCTTGCGCGCTACCAGCGCGACCTGCGCTCCCTGCTGGTGGAGTTCAAGGTCAACAACGCGCCCGAAGCCTATGCCGCCATCGCCGACGTGGCCGGCGTCAAGGCGCCCGAAGTCGCCGAGGCGCTGCGCGCGGGTTCACGCCTGGAACGCATAGGCATGGTCGAGAACCTGATCTCCGAACACAACATCACCGACCTCGCGGACCTCATGAAGGTCAGCGAAAAACTGCCGCCCGTGTTGATGCGCGAGTACCGCGACCAGAACGAACTCATGGCGGTCTTTACCCGGCCTGCCGCGCACAGCAGCCTGGGCTTGGCCGATTTCGCCTTTGTGCAGGAAGACGCGCAGGTGCTGGTGTCCCTGCTGCGCAATGCCGTGGCCACCAAAGAGCAGGGCGTCAATGTGCTGCTTTACGGCCCGCCCGGCACCGGCAAGACCGAACTCGCCAAGGTCGTGTCGCAGGCGGCCGGGCTGGACCTGTTCGAAGTCGAATACGCCGACCGCGACGGCAACTCGCTGAGCGGGCGCGACCGCTACCGCTCGCTGCAGATCGCGCAGGTCTTCCTCAAGGGCAGCACGCATTCGGCCCTGCTGTTCGATGAAGTCGAGGACGTGTTCCCGCCCATCTCCAGCGAAGCCGCGCAGCTCATGGCGCGCTCCGAACAGCTGCCGGTGCCGGCCAGCGGCTCGGTCAGCGGCAAGGCCTGGGTCAACCAGATCCTTGAATCCAATACCGTGCCCACGCTGTGGGTCACCAACCGCATCGAGCAGATAGACCCGGCCTTCCGCCGCCGCTTCGCCTACCACCTGGAGCTGCGCTCGCCGCCGCCCGGCGCGCGCGAAGGCGTGGTCCGCAAGACGCTGGAGGGCGTGCAGGTCAGCGACGCCTTTGTGGCCAAGCTCACAGCGCGCAAGGGCCTCACGCCCGCGCAGATACGCACGGCTGTTCGTTTCGCTCGCCTGGCCAGCGCACCCGAAGAAAAGATGGACGCGCAGGTCGACGGTACAGCCATGCAGGCCGTCCTGGCCGGCGGCCGGCCGCTGCTGATGGAGTCTTTGATAGAGCGGCAGCTCAAAAACGCCGACGTGGCCCTGGGCAACAAATCGGAAGCGGCAGGGCGGCGCAGCGTCACCACCTACGACCTGTCCATGCTCCATGTCGAGTCGCGCTTTGAAGTGCCGCGCATCGTCGAGGCCCTCAAAAGCCGCGGCCACGGCAGCTTGTGTTTTTACGGCCCGCCCGGCACCGGCAAGACCGCGTTGGCCGAACACATCGCCAGGGCGCTGGACCTGCCCCTCATCATCAAGCAGGCCAGCGACCTCATGAGCAAATACGTCGGCGAGACCGAGCAGAACATGGCCGCCATGTTCCGCGAGGCCGAGTCCGAAAAAGCCGTGCTGCTGCTCGACGAGGCCGACAGCTTTCTGCAGGACAGGCGCGGCGCCCAGCGTACTTACGAGGTGACCGAGGTCAATGAAATGCTGCAGGGCATGGAACGCCACAACGGCATTTTCATCTGCACCACCAACCTGTTCGACAGCCTGGACCAGGCGGCGCTGCGCCGCTTCACTTTCAAGATCCGGTTCATGCCGCTGACGCGCGAGCAGCGCGAAACCATGTTTATGGTCGAAGCGCTGGCCGGCGACGCCACCCTGCTGGCCGGCGAGCTGCGCGAACGCCTGGGCAAACTCACCCAGCTGTGCCCCGGCGACTTCGCGGCCGTCAAGCGCCAGGTCGATATCCTCGCGGCCGAATTCTCGGCCGAGGAATTCCTCGCGCAGCTGGAAGCCGAGCACCGTATCAAGCCCGAGGTGCGCGAAGGGCGCAGCATGGGCTTCCTGCAGTAAGGCTGCCCGCCCCCGTTTCCGGTTCGCCGCGAGACCTGTCATTTCCAACTATCTTTAACCGGAAAGCTTCGTTCGCAAGCCGTGCCGGCCTGCCTAGAGTTGCCACTGGCGCCTCCGCTGTTTCGAAAAGCGGTTGCCGCCCATGCGCAACTTCAGGAGCAGGCAATGGGAACACGGGATTGGGATCTGGAGCGGCTGTCGAACGCGGCGGGTGCGTTGCGGCACGAGGTCGATGTGCTGGTCATAGGCGGCGGCCCGGCAGGCGCCTGGGCAGCCATCAGTGCGGCGGCCACCGGCGCCTCGGTGCTGCTGGCCGACAAGGGCTATTGCGGCACCTCGGGCGCCACCGCGCCTTCGGGCACCGGGCTCTGGCATGTCTCGCCGGACGGCGCCGCGCGCGAAGAGGCCAAGGCCAGCCGTCTGGCCATGGGCGGGCACTTGGCCGAACACGCCTGGATGGACCGCGTGCTGGCGCAAACCTGGGCCAATGTGGACTTGCTCACCGAATGGGGCTACCCCTTCCCGGTCGATGCCGACGGCCAGCTGCGCCGCACTTCACTGCAAGGCCCCGAATACATGCGCTTGATGCGCAAGCAGGTCAAGGCGGCCGGCGCCCGCATCATCGACCACAGCCCTGCATTGGAACTGCTGGTCGATGAGAGCGGCACGGTGTGCGGCGCCACCGGCGTCAACCGCCAGAGCGGCGAAATCTGGGTGGCACGCGCGGGCGCCGTGGTCATCGCCACCGGCGGCTGCGCCTTCCTGAGTCGCGCGCTGGGCTGCAATGTGCTGACCGGTGACGGCCTGCTGATGGCGGCCGAGGCCGGCGCCGAGCTGTCGGGCATGGAGTTCTCCAATGCCTACGGCCTGGGCCCGGCGTTCTCGTCAGTCACCAAATCGCTGTTCTACAACTGGGCGACTTTTTACTACCAGGACGGTTCGCCGATTGAAGGCGCGGGCTCCGCGCGCGGGCGCAGCGTGATCGCGCAAACCTTGCAAACCCAGCCGGTCTACGCCTGCCTGGACCGCGCCGATGCCGACATACGCGCCTGGATGCGCACGGCCCAGCCCAACTTCTTTGTTTCTTTCGACCGCCAGGGCATCAACCCCTTCACCCAGCACTTCCCCGTGACCTTGCGGCTGGAGGGCACAGTGCGCGGCACCGGCGGCCTGCACCTGGTGAACGAGCACTGCGCGACCACCGTGCCCGGCCTTTACGCCGCGGGTGACGCCGCCACGCGCGAGCTGATCTGCGGCGGCTTCACCGGCGGCGGCAGCCACAACGCGGCCTGGGCCTTGTCTTCGGGCTTTTGGGCCGGCGCGGGCGCAGCCGATTTCGGCCGCAGCGCGCGCGGCTCGGCGCAACGTGTGGCCCTGCGCGCGGGCGGTGCCACCCTGCAGGGCCGGGGCAGCCACGCGACCGACAGCGCCGAAGTCATACGCGCGGTGCAGGCCGAGGTGTTTCCCTATGAACGCAACTGGTACCGGCGCGGCGACCTGCTGGAGGATTCCCTACAGCGGCTGGACGCCTTGTGGCATCGGCTGCGCGCGGGCGCGCCGGCGGCCAATGCGCAGGAAGCGGTGCGCGCGCGCGAAGCAGCGGCCATACTGGCCACCTCGCGCTGGATGTACCGCAGCGCCTTGCAACGCACCGAGACGCGCGGCATGCACAGGCGCAAGGAGCACACGGCCAGCGACCCGCTGCAGCGCCACCGCCTGCTTAGCGGCGGGCTCGACGATGTCTGGGTGCGCAAACATGCGGTGGACGGCGCGCCCTCCGCGCAGGAGGTCGCCGCATGATTGAAATTGTCAGCGCCAGCCGCTGCACCGCCTGCAACATCTGCGTGCATGCCTGCCCCACCAATGTGTTTGACATCGTGCCCGGCGGCCCGCCCGTGATCGCGCGCCAGGCAGACTGCCAGACCTGCTTTATGTGCGAGCTCTACTGCCCCGAGGATGCGCTCTACGTCGCGCCGATTGCCGACCATGCCGCGTCCGTCAATGAACACGCGGCCGGCACGCAGGCCCTGATGGGCAGCTACCGCAGCGCGATTGGCTGGGGCAAGGGGCGCAAGTCCACCGCCGCGGCCGATGCGAGTTATGAACTCTTATTGCGTGCGCATTGATGCGCCTATCCGATATGACTGAGCTGAAAACATCCCCCGCCGCTACTCGCCGCCGCCTGCTGGGCGCGGCGCTGGCGGCAACGGCCTCACTGGCCGTGCCCGGCCTGGCGCGCAGCCAGGCCGCTTCCACCCGCCCGCTGCGCCTGGGCTTTATCGGCCCCGGCAAAAAGCCGGCCTCGGCCACAGGCTGGGCCTTGCAGCAGGGCCAATTGCAGCGCGAACTCGCGCTGCTGGGTTTCGGCGAGGTGGTGACGCGCGTGTTTCCCAATGGTCCCGACCTCAACGAGGCTTTTGTGTCCGGCAACCTCGACGTCGGCATCTATGGCGACACGCCCGCCGTCGTTGCCCGCGCCCAGGGCTTTGAGGGGCGGCTACTGGGCTTTGACAACGTGGGCATGAATGTCTGGCTGCTCACGCCGCGCGGAGGCGTGAAAAGCGTGAGAGACCTTGAGGGCAAAACCGTGGGCGTCGCGCTGGGCTCCTATATGCACCGCTATGTGCTGGGCTTGCTCAAGGAGGCGGGCCTGTTAAAGAGCGTCAAGGTGGTGCACATGCTGCCGCGCGACGGAGAGCCCGCATTGGAGCGCGGCGCCGTGGCGGCCTTTGCCGCGCCCATCAACACCGGCCCGCTGCTGGCCTCGCGCGGCTACCCGGTGATCGACGAGGCCGAAAGACACCCCACCTTGCGCGGTACCTCAGTCATCATCGCCTCGCCGCAATTGCTGGCGGGCGCGCCCGGCCTGCCGGCGGCCTGGGGCCGTGCGCGCACGGCGGCGCTGCAGGACATACGCCGCGACAGCGCGGCTTACTATGCTTTCCATGCCGAAGCCAGCGGCTTCCCGGTGGCGGCTGTGAAAGACTCCTATCCGCTCTCGCACTTCCCTGACACGGCCTATCCGGCCGAGGGGCTCAAGCTGATCGAGGAGGTGAAGCGGTTTTTGCTGGCCGAGAACTTGATCCGGCGGGATTTTTCCGTCGTGCAGTGGACGGTGGCGGGGGCCGACTAAGAGCGGCTTATACGCAGGCCAGGCTGGCTTCGTATTTCTTCCGTATGGTCTCGCTGACTTCCAGCTGCGCCTGCCGCACGATGCGGCCGTCTTCCATCCACAGCAGCTGGCCCGGCTGCATCTGCTGCCAGTTTTCGTTGCGCGTGAGCGGTTGGGTGGCGACCACGCAGAGCCGGTCTTCCGGGTTGTTGGTCTGCGCGAAGTCCATGCTGAGGTCGGCATCCACCAGGCTGGCGTTGGAAAAAGGCCATTCGCGCACCAGGTACCACAGCCGGGTTGAGCAGTGCGCGAAAAGCGACTGGCCGTTAGACAGCAGGTAGTTGAAGACACCGAACTCGGCCGTGCGCTCGCTCATGGCGCACAGCGTGTCGAACACGATGTCGGCCGAGCAGGGTTCGCGCGGGCTGATGCGCTTGAGTTCCTCCATCAGCGCGCAGAAAGCCCGCTCGCTGTCGGTGGTGCCCACTGGTTGGTAGTTGCCGGCGGATTCCGGCTGGTAGTCGATCAGGTCGCCGTTATGGGCGAACAGCCAGTGCCGGCCCCAGAGTTCGCGCGTGAAGGGATGGCAGTTTTCCAGCCGCATCGGGTCGCCCTGCGTGGCCTTGCGGATGTGCGAGACCACGTTGCGCGACTTTATGGCGTAATGCTTGAGCATTTCGGCCACCGGCGAGGTCGCCGCCGGCTGGGCGTCGACGAACAGGCGGCAGGCCTTATCCTCAAAAAAACCGATGCCGAAACCGTCCGCATGGTGGTCGGTCAGGCCGCCGCGCGCGGCGAAACCCGTCAGCGAAAACCGAAGGTCGGCCGGCTTGGCCGAATTCATTCCCAATAACTGGCACATGGTCGCTAGTTTAATGCCCCAGAATTTTGGACAGGAAATCCTTGGCCCGGTCGGTCTGCGGATGGTTGAAGAACTCGGTGGGCGTGTTCTCTTCGACGATCTGGCCCTGGTCCATGAAGATCACGCGATCGGCCACCGCTTTGGCAAAGCCCATTTCGTGCGTCACGCACAGCATGGTCATGCCCTGGTTGGCCAGCTCCATCATCACGTCCAGCACTTCCTTGATCATTTCCGGGTCCAGCGCCGAGGTGGGCTCGTCGAACAGCATGATCTTGGGCGTCAGGCACAACGCCCGGGCAATCGCCACGCGCTGCTGCTGGCCGCCCGAGAGCTGCAGCGGGTATTTTTGCGCCTGCTCGGCGATGCGCACGCGTTCGAGCTGGTGCATGGCGCGCTCGATGGCATCCTTTTTCGACAGGCCCGCCACCCAGGTCGGCGAGAGCGTGAGGTTTTCCAGCACCGTCAGGTGCGGGAACAGGTTGAACTGCTGGAACACCATGCCGACCTGGCGGCGCACCGCGTCAATCGCCTTGATGTCGTCGCCCAGCAGCGAGCCCGCGACGGTGAGCTTGCCTTCCTGGTAGTCCTCCAGCGCGTTGATGCAGCGGATCATGGTGGACTTGCCCGAGCCCGAAGGCCCGCAGATCACCAGGCGCTCGCCCGGCCTGACTTCCAGGTCGATGTCGCGCAACACGTGGAAGTTGTTGCCGTACCATTTATTGACTTTGTCGAAGTGGATGGTGGGTTCACTCATTTTTTTTGTTCCTGTTCAACGGGCTTTGCCCACGGCGAGCCGGCGTTCAATCCACAGGCTGTAGCGCGACATGGCGAAGCAGCAGGTGAAATAAATCGCGGCGATGAAAATATAGGCCTCGATCTTGAAGGGCCGCCAGTTCGGGTCCGAGCCCACCGCCAGCGACAGCGCGCCGGTGAGTTCGTACAGCGACACGATGGTCACCAGCGAGGTGTCCTTGAAGAGCGAGATAAAGTTGTTCATGATGCTGGGCACCACCGTGCCCAGGGCCTGCGGCAGCACGATCTTGACCTGTGTCTGCCAATAGCCCAGGCCCAGGCTGGCCGCCGCCTCGGTCTGGCCCTTGGAAAGCGACTGCAGGCCGCCGCGCACGATCTCAGCCATATAGGCCGCCGCGAAGAGCGTGATGCCGACGATGACACGCACCAGCACGTCCGGCGACTTTCCTATGGGCATGAACAGCGGAAACATGAAACTGGCCATGAACAGCACCGAGATCAGGGGCACGCCGCGTATCAGCTCCACATAGATGACGCACAGCGTGCGTATCGCCGGCATATTGGCGCGGCGCCCCAGCGCCACCATCACGGCGATGGGAAAGGCGAGGGTCATGGAGATCACCGTGAGCATCACGGTCAGTGGCAGGCCGCCCCACTGGTCGGTCGTCACCTTCGCCAGGCCCAGGACGCCACCGCTCATCAGCGTGAAGAAGGCAGCCAGCACCGCCACCCACAGCAGCGCCAGCCAGGGCTTCCAGAACCAGCGTATGCAGCTGGCGACCACCAGGCCCAGCAGCAGCAGGGTCGCGAGTTCGGCGCGCCAGTGTTCAGGTTGCGGGTAGCGGCCCAGCAGGATGATGCGGCCTTTTTCGCGGATCACGCCCCAGCAGGCGCCCACGCCGCGCGCGGCCTGGCAGGCGTCCGGCTCCGCCGCGGTGACGGCATGAATGATGCCCCATTGCGCGATGCCTGAAGCGGCCCACAGCAGCAGGGCCAGCACAATGAGGGACACCAGCGAATTGCCGATGCTGGAAAACAGGTTGCTCCGCAGCCAGGGGATAAAGCCCTCCATCTTGATGGGGGCGGGGCGGGCCGCGATGGGGACAAAGGTCTTGTTCATCGCTCAGCGCTCCTTGATGGCGGCACGGCTGTTGAACCAGTTCATCAGGCCGGACGTCGCCAGCGAGGTGCTCAGGTAGATCAGCATGATGATGGCGATGCACTCCACGGCCCGGCCGGTCTGGTTCAGCGAGGTGTTCGCGATGGAAACCAGGTCGGGATAGCCCACGGCCACGGCCAGCGAGGAGTTCTTGGTGAGGTTGAGGTATTGGTTGGTCAGCGGCGGGATGATGACCCGCAGCGCCTGCGGCAGCACCACCAGCCGCATCGAGTGGCCGCGCGACAGGCCGAGCGAGGCGCTGGCCTCATGCTGGCCCAGCGAGACCGAGGCGATGCCGGCGCGCACCACCTCGGCCACGAAGGCGGAGGTATAGAGCACCAGGCCCAGCAGCACCGCGAGGTATTCCGGCGACAGCGCGCCGCCGCCTTCGACCTGTGATTCGGTCAGCAGCGGCATATTCCATTCGTTGGGTGCGCCGCCCGTGAGCCAGCCAAGCACTGCACCGCCCAGGATCAGCGCCAGTGACACCCACAGCACCGGCCGTGGCTTGCCGGTCAGGTCGAAGTGCCGGCGCGCGCTGCGCGCATACAGCACGCTCGCCACCACGCCCACCAGCGCCCCGACGAGCGCCAGCGTCTGGCCCAACCCCCACACCGGCGAGGGGTAGGAGATGCCGTTCTTGCTGACATAAACCCATTTGCCGATGTGCAGGGCCTGGTCGACGGCCGGCAGGTATTCGGTGAACAGCAGGTACCACATCAGCAGTTGCAACAGCACCGGAATGTTGCGGAAGGTCTCGACATAGCCGTAACACAGCGCCCGCACCAGGGCGTTGCGCGAAAAGCGCCCCACGCCCAGCAGGGTGCCCAGGATGGAGGTCAGCACGATGCCGACCACCGCCACGCGCAGCGTGTTGACCAGCCCAACCAGGAAAGCCTTCCAGTAGGGGTCTATGGAGTCATAGCTGAGCCAGCCTTCGCCGATGTCGAAGCCGGCCGGCTGCATCAGGAAGTCGAAGCCGCTCTGGATGCCGCGGGTCTTCATGTTGGCCATGGTGTTGCTCACCAGTAGCCAGATCAGGAAGACGATCAGGCTGACGGCCAGCACCTGGTAGACGATGGCTCGCGCCTGCTTGCTGCGCCAGGAAAAGACCTTGCGCCGCAGGGCGGGTGCCGGGCGCGGTGGGATCAGGGAGTGCTCGGACATAAACGGTGTACCCAAAAAAAACGGGCCGCCGGGCAACGTCAGGTTGCGGGGGGCCCGTTTGCGTTCAACGCATCGGAATCAGGCGATCAGAGACGATCAGCGCACCGGCATGGCGTACATCTGGCCACCCTTGTTCCACTGGTTGTTCTGGCCGCGCGGCAGCGCCAGGGGCGTCTTGGGGCCGACGTTGCGCTCGAAGATCTCGCCGTAGTTGCCGACGGCCTTGACGGCGCGCACCAGCCATTCCTTGTCCAGGCCCAGCAGCTTGCCGGTGTCCTCGCCGCTGCCGGTCAGGCGCATGACCACGGGGTCCTTGCTGTCCTTGGTCATGGCGTCGACGTTGGCCTGGGTCACGCCGTACTCTTCGGCTTCGATCAGGCCGTAGACCACCCATTTGACGATGGCGAACCACTCGTCGTCACCGCGGCGCACCATGGGGCCCAGCGGCTCCTTGGAGATCAGCTCGGGCAGGATCAGGTGGTCGGCGGGAACCTTGGCTTCCTTGTTGCGTACCGAAGCCAGGCCCGAGGCGTCCGTGGTGTAAGCCTGGCAGCGGCCCGAGAAGTAGGCGGCGTTGACGGCCTCCTGCTTTTCAAACACCACGGGCTTCATGTTCAGGTTGTTGGCCTTGGAGAAGTCGGTCAGGTTTTTTTCGGTCGTGGTGCCGGACTGCACGCAGACGGTGGCGTTCTTCAGCGCCTTGGCGCTCTTGATCTTGCTCTTCACGGGAACCATGAAACCCTGGCCGTCGTAGTAAGTCACGGCGGTCATGTGCAGGCCCAGCGAAGCGTCGCGGGTCAGGGAGAAGGTGGTGTTGCGCGCCAGCACGTCGACTTCGCCGGACTGCAGCGCGGTAAAACGCTGCTGGGCGTTCAGGGGAACCCATTTGACCTTGCTGGCATCGCCCAGCACGCTTGCGGCGATGGCCTTGCAGGTGTCCACGTCAAGGCCGGTCCAGGCGCCGTTGCTGTCGGCGGAGGAGAACCCCGCCAGGCCGACGTTGACGCCGCAAATCACCTGGCCGCGCGACTTGATGGTGTCCAGTGTCTTGCCGGCGTGGGCGGGTGCCATCGCAGCAAGGGTGAGGCCGGCGGCAGCCAGCGTGGCAAGACCATGTTTTTTGGCGATTTTGATCACGGGATTCTCCAGTCAGTGAAACTTTTGTAGTCCAGCACGATGCGTGCCAGCGCCGAAATGCTAACCCAAGCATTGCGCGCGCAAAGGGGGCGCAAAGGCCTATTCGCTCGGGATAAACCCTTGCGAAAAATGCGTCATGAGCTTAATGGTGGGTTGGTATGCCGGCCATGCATGGCGCCTGGTCACCGGTCGCGGAATTTCCGGCCCCGGCCGCCCCAAAACCGGGCGCGCCGTGCCCCTGGAACGGCCTTGTGCGCCAAACCCAGGCGGGTTCCCCGCCGGCAAGGGATAACCCTGATGGCGCGCGATGCTTTTACTAGTCGGGCGCCGCGCACACCCGCAGCACCTCGGCGCCGTAGGCTTCGCGCTTTTTGACGCCTATGCCGCTGATGCCGTCCAGCTCGTCCAGGCTTTGCGGTGCCCGCTCGGCGATGGCGCGCAGCGTGGCGTCGTGAAAGATCACAAAAGCCGGCAGGTTGTGCTCGCGGGCGACTTCGGCGCGCCAGGCTTTCAGGCGCGCCAGGCGTTCCAGCGCGCCGGCATTGAGGGCGGCCTCGGCCAGGCCCTTGACGGAAGTCTTGGTCACGCGCTTGCCACGGCCGCCGGCCTTGGCGCCTGCCGCTTGCTCGCGCAGCACCACGCTGACCTCGCCCTTGAGCACCTGGCGCGCATCGGGCAGGAGCTGCAGCGTGCTGAAGGCCTCGGCGTCCACGCGCACCATGTTGCGCGCGATCAGCTGGCGCAGCACGCCGCGCCACTGCGCCTCGGCCAGGTCCGCGCCTATGCCGAAGGTGCTGAGCTTGTCGTGGCCGTACTGGGCCATCTTGTCGGTTATCTTGCCGCGCAGGATGTCCATGATGTGGCCGGCGCCGAAGCTGATGCCGCTGGCCTGCTGCACGCGGTAGATGCAACTGAGCATCTTGCGCGCGGCCTCGGTGGCATCCCAGACGGCCGGCGGGTTCAGGCAGTTGTCGCAGTTGCCGCAATAATATTTAGCCCCCACGCTTGCCACTTCGTGTGCCGCGCTGCCCCCCGAGGGGGCTAATTTTCCTTGGGGCGGCCCGGCGGAAAATTGCTCGCAGTCCTCGCCGAAATAGCCCAGCAAGCTGACGCGGCGGCAGCGCGTGTCTTCCGCCAGCGTCAGCAGGGCGTCGAGCTTGCCGCGCATCACCTGCTTGAACTCCTCGCTGGCCGCCTCGCTGGTGTCAATCATGCGGCGCTGGTTCACCACGTCCTGCAAGCCGTAGACCATCCAGGCGTCGGCGCTCTGGCCGTCGCGGCCCGCGCGGCCGGTCTCCTGGTAATAGCCCTCGATGTTCTTGGGCATGTCCAGGTGGGCGACAAAACGCACGTCGGGTTTGTCGATCCCCATGCCGAAGGCAATCGTCGCCACCATGACAACGCCGTCCTCGCGCAGGAAGCGGTCCTGGCGCTGCTGGCGCAGGGCCGAATCCAGGCCCGCGTGGTAGGCCAGCGCCTTGAGGCCCGCATCCTGCAGCATGCCGGCGATTTCCTCTACCCGCTTGCGCGACTGGCAATACACGATGCCGGCCTCGCCCTCGTGTTCGGCCTCGATGAAGCGCAGCAGCTGGCGCGTCGGGTCGGTTTTTTCGACGATGGTGTAGCGGATGTTGGGCCGGTCGAAGCTGCTGACGAACTGGCGCGCGTCCTCGAGCTTGAGGCGCTCGATCATGTCCTGGCGCGTCAGCGCGTCGGCCGTGGCCGTCAGCGCGATGCGCGGCACGTCGGGAAAGGTCTCGTGCAGCAGGCTCAGCGAGCGGTACTCGGGCCGGAAATCGTGGCCCCACTGGCTCACGCAATGCGCCTCGTCGATGGCGAACAGGCTCAGCAGCCCGCGCTCGTGCAGCGAGGCCAGCAGGCCTTTCATGCGCGGCGTGTTGATGCGTTCGGGCGCGGCGTAGAGCAGCGTCAGCTCGTTGCGCAGCAGCTGCTTTTCAAGCTGGCTGCTTTCGTCGAAGCTTTGCGTGGAATTGAGGAAGGCCGCCGACACGCCGGCCTCGTGCAACGCGCCGACCTGGTCGTGCATCAGCGCGATCAGCGGCGAGATCACCACCGTCACACCGTGGCCGGCCTGCTGCCGCACGATGGCCGGAATCTGGTAGCACAGCGACTTGCCGCCGCCCGTGGGCATCAGCACCAGCGCGTCGCCGCCGCGCACCACGTGGTCCACGATGGCTTGCTGCGGCCCCCGGAAGCTGTCGTAGCCGAAGACCTCGGCCAGCACGTGGAGAGGGGTGGAAGGGGAAGAGACGGGGAGGGAGGACAAGGTCGGAATGGAAAATGAAAACGGGTTGCGCGAAGGCCGGGAAGCGAGTGGGGGCTACATCTGCTCCCAGGGCAGGCCGTCAAAGCGCCAGCCCGAGAGCGTGGAGCGCTGGAACTGTTCGTCGAGCTCGCCCTCGAAGCCGTGCACCACATGCTGCACGTCGGTAAAGCCGGCCGCCTCCAGCGCCTTGCCTGCGTCCAGTGTGCGTTTGCCGGAGCGGCAGATCAGCAGCACCGGCTGCGCCTTGCCGGTCGCTTCGCGCGCCACGGCCTCGGCGAACTTTTGCGGGTCGGGCTGCAGGTCAGGATATTCGTACCAGGGCACGTTGACCACGCCCGGCGGGCGGCCCACGTACAGCGACTCGATTTCCATGCGCACGTCCACGAACAGCGCGTCGGGATGCGACTGCAGCCAGGACCAGGCTTCTTTGGGTTGAAAGTTTTTCATGATCGGGCTAATACCCCTATTGTGGCCGATGGTGTCTGCGCAACATGCTGCGCTTTGCCTTCCTCTCTGTGCGCGCGCGTTTTTTGTGGGCGGTCCGGTGTAAAACCGGCGTGGCCGCCCCGGAGCCTGCCGGAAAAACCGCCGCACCTTAAAATTGAGGCATGAAGCCAATCACCTACACCCGCGGTCAGCAGCTGCCGGCCATCCTGGAACAACGCATCGCCATCCTCGACGGCGCCATGGGCACCATGATCCAGCGCTTCAAGCTCAATGAGGCCCAGTACCGCGGCGAACGCTTCAAGGACTTCCACAAGGACGTCAAGGGCAACAACGAATTGCTGAGCCTCACGCGTCCCGACGTGATCCAGGACATCCACGAGGGCTACCTGGCCGCCGGCGCCGACATGATTGAAACCAACACCTTCGGCGCGACCACGGTGGCCCAGGCCGACTACGACATGGCCGATTTGGCCGTCGAGATGAACTATGAGTCCGCCCGCATCGCCCGCGCCGCCTGCGACAAGTTTTCGACCCCCGACAAGCCGCGTTTTGTGGTCGGCGCACTGGGCCCCACGCCCAAGACGGCCAGCATCAGCCCCGACGTGAACGACCCCGGCGCGCGCAACACCAGCTTTGAGGAACTGCGCAAGGCGTACTACGAACAGACCGAGGCCCTGGTCAAGGGCGGCAGCGACGTGCTGCTGGTTGAGACCATCTTCGACACGCTCAACGCCAAAGCGGCGCTGTTCGCCATCGACGAGTATTTCGACAACTCCGGCGAGCGCCTGCCCCTGATCATCAGCGGCACCGTGACCGACGCCTCGGGCCGCATCCTGAGCGGGCAGACCGTGACCGCTTTCTGGCACAGCGTGCGCCATGCAGCGCCGCTGGCCATAGGCCTCAATTGCGCGCTGGGCGCCACCCTGATGCGCCCCTACATCCAGGAGTTGGCCCGCGTGGCCGGCGACACCTTCATCAGCTGCTACCCGAACGCCGGCCTGCCCAACCCCATGAGCGACACCGGCTTCGACGAGACGCCCGACGTCACTTCGCGCCTGCTGCGCGAGTTCGCCGACGAAGGCCTGGTCAACATCGTGGGCGGCTGCTGCGGCACTACGCCGGACCACATAGGCGCCATCGCGCACGCCGTGGCCCCCGTGGCCGCGCGTTCGCGGCAGCGCGGCGCTTTTTACAAAGAAGCCGCCTGAACGGCCAACGCGGCCATTTGTCTATTCCCCCGGCATCCAGGCGGGGTGGGCCCATGGTGCGTCACGTTTAGCGGCTATAGTCAGGCCCGCTTGTCCGGCCTGGCTTTCACTTTTCGGCGCTGTGTCCCGCAGCCGCCCGCGGCCTGACAACCCATCATCACAAAGGAAACCTGAACGTGCGTTCATTCATCAAGATCGCCGCGGCATTCGCCGTGGCCACCGTCACTCTGGCGGCCCAGGCGCAACTGGTGCCGCAAAAGCCCGTCACCATCGTCGTCCCTTACCCGGCCGGCGGCCCGCTGGACAATGCCGCGCACATCCTGGCCGACAAGCTCCGCCCCCTGCTCAAGACCGAAGTAGTGGTCGACAACCGGCCCGGTTCGGGCGGCAATGTGGGTGCCGCGCTGGTTGCCAAAGCGCCGGCCGACGGCCATACGCTGGTCATGGGCGCGGTGGCCACCCATGCCATCAACCCCTGGCTGTACCCCAACATGCCTTATGACGCGTTGAAAGACTTCACGCCCATCACGCTGGTGGCCCGCGTGCCCAATGTGCTGGTCATGAACGCCGAGACGGCCAAGCGCCTGAACATCAAGGACACCAAGGACCTGATCGCCTACGCGCGCAAGAACCCCGGCCGGCTGAACTATGCCTCGGGCGGCAACGGCAGCGCCGGCCACCTCGCCGGCGAGCTGTTCAAAAGCCTGGCCAAAATCAGCGTGGTGCACCTGCCTTCCAGCGGCTCGGCCCAGGCGCAGGCCAGCCTGCTGTCCGGCCAGACCGACCTGATGTTCGACAACCTGGCCTCCGCCAGCGCCAACATCAAGTCAGGCAAGCTGGTGGCCTTCGGCGTGACCACCATCAACCGCTCCAGCAGCTTCACCGAGATTCCCACCATCAATGACGTGCTGCCCGGTTTCCACATCAGCACCTGGTTCGGCATCTTCGGCCCGGCCAACCTGCCAAAAGCCACGACGGACCAGCTGCAAAAGGCCTTCGCCGCCGCGCTCAACACGCCCGACACGGCCGAAAAGTTCGCCCGCATGAGCGCCACGCCCAGCCCCATGACCTCGGCGGACTTTGCCTATATGGTCATGAAAGAGCATGCCGATTACGGCCGCCTGATCAAGGTCGCCAAGATCAAGCTGGATTAAGCAGGCACGCCATTTCCCGGGGCTTCGCACCGGAAAATGGCGCAATAGGGCGTTCAGCCCTTAAAATAAGGCCAACCCAAGGAGCGTTGCAGCGGACCTTAGCGTCCGTCAGGCTTGGGTTACGGGCGGCCCTTCCGGCGCTGCCCGCGGCAACGACGCTCACCTTAGCCTCAAGGTGAGTCCGTGTCCGAAACCGAAAATTCCGTCCCTGTTCCCCCCATGAAGCTGTCCGGTCTGGAGCCGGTCGACATAGGCGCGGGCACCCTGTTCGTCAACATCGGCGAGCGCACCAACGTCACCGGCTCCAAGGCCTTCGCCCGCATGATTCTCAATGGCGAATACGAGCAGGCCCTGGCGGTGGCCCGCCAGCAGGTGGAAAACGGCGCGCAGATCATCGACATCAACATGGACGAGGCCATGCTGGACAGCCAGGCCGCCATGGTGCGCTTCCTGAATCTGATCGCCAGCGAACCCGACATCGCCCGGGTGCCCATCATGATCGACAGCTCCAAGTGGAGCGTCATCGAAGCCGGCCTGCGCTGCATCCAGGGCAAGGGCATCGTCAATTCGATCTCGATGAAAGAGGGCCTGGAGCCTTTCAAGCAGCAGGCCAAGCTGCTCAAGCGCTACGGCGCGGCGGCCGTGGTGATGGCCTTCGACGAAAAAGGCCAGGCCGACACCTACGAGCGCAAGATCGAGATCTGCGAGCGCGCCTACCGCGTGCTGGTCGACGAACTCGACTTCCCGCCCGAGGACATCATCTTCGACCCCAACATCTTCGCCATCGCCACCGGCATCGAGGAGCACAACAACTACGCGGTCGACTTCATCAACGCCACGCGCTGGATCAAGCAGAACCTGCCCGGCGCCAAGGTCTCGGGCGGCGTGTCCAACGTGTCCTTCAGTTTTCGCGGCAACGACCCGGTGCGCGAAGCCATCCACACCGTGTTTCTCTACCACGCGATCCAGGCCGGCATGGACATGGGCATCGTCAATGCCGGTATGGTCGGCGTCTACGACGACCTGGACCCGGTGCTGCGCGAGCGCGTCGAGGACGTGGTGCTCAACCGCACGCCTGTCTACAAGCCGGGCGAACCCGAGCTCACGCCCAGCGAGCGACTGATCGAAGTGGCCGAAACCGCAAAAAGCGGCGCCAAGGACGACAGCAAGAAAAACGAATGGCGCGCCCTGCCGGTGCGCCAGCGCCTGTCGCATGCGCTGGTCCACGGCATGAACGAGTTCATCACCGAAGACACCGAGGAAATGTACCGGGAGATTCTGGCCGGGGGCGGCCGGCCGCTGCACGTCATCGAAGGCCCGCTGATGGACGGCATGAACGTGGTCGGCGACCTGTTCGGCCAGGGCAAGATGTTCCTGCCCCAGGTGGTCAAGAGCGCCCGCGTGATGAAACAGGCCGTGGCGCACCTGTTGCCTTACATCGAGGCCGAAAAGCTGCAGCTGGAAGCCGCCGGCGGCGACGTCAAGACCAAGGGCAAGATCATCATCGCCACCGTCAAGGGCGACGTGCACGACATCGGCAAGAACATTGTCACGGTGGTCCTGCAGTGCAACAACTTCGAGGTCGTCAACATGGGCGTGATGGTGCCCTGCCACGAGATCCTGGCGCGCGCCAAGGTCGAGGGCGCCGACATCGTCGGGCTGTCCGGCCTGATCACGCCCAGCCTGGAGGAAATGCAGTACGTGGCCGCCGAAATGCAGAAGGACGAGCATTTCCGCATCAAGAAAATCCCGCTGCTGATAGGCGGCGCCACCACCAGCCGGGTGCACACGGCCGTCAAGATCTCGCCGCACTACGAAGGCCCGGTGGTCTATGTGCCCGACGCATCCCGAAGCGTGAGCGTGGCGCAAAGCCTGCTGTCCGACCAGGCGGCCAAATACATCGACGAGCTCTACGCCGACTACGACAAGGTGCGCACCCAGCACGCCAACAAAAAGCAGGTGCCGATGTGGCCGCTGGCCAAGGCGCGCGCCAATGCCACGCCGATGGACTGGGCCGGCTACACGCCGCCCGTGCCCAAGTTCATCGGCCGGCGCGTGTTCAAGAACTTCGATCTCGCCGAACTCGCGCACTACATCGACTGGGGCCCCTTCTTCCAGACCTGGGACCTGGCCGGTCCTTTCCCTGCCATCCTGAAAGACGAGGTGGTGGGCACCGAGGCCGTGCGTGTGTACGGTGACGCGCAGCGCATGCTCAAGCGCCTCATTGAAGGCCGCTGGCTGACCGCCAACGGCGTGATGGCGCTTTACCCGGCCAACAGCGTGGGCGACGACATCGAGATCTACACCGACGAGACGCGCAGCGAAGTCGCCATGACCTGGTACGGCCTGCGCCAGCAGACCGAAAAAACCGCGATCGACGGCGTGATGCGGCCCAGCCGCTGCCTCGCAGATTTCGTCGCGCCCAAGGGCGTTTCCGACTACATCGGCGTCTTCGCCGTGACCGCCGGCATAGGCGCCGAGAAGAAGGAAAAGTACTTCCTCGACGACCACGACGACTACTCGTCCATCATGCTCAAGGCGCTGGCCGACCGCCTGGCAGAGGCTTTCGCCGAAAGCCTGCACCAGCGCGTGCGCAAGGACCTGTGGGGCTATGCGTCCGCCGAATCGCTGGACAGCGAGGCGCTGATCGCCGAAAAATACCAGGGCATACGCCCGGCGCCCGGCTACCCGGCCTGCCCGGACCACAGCGTCAAGAAAGAGATGTTCGAACTGCTCAAGGCCGGCGAGATCGGCATGGCCCTGACCGAAAGCCTGGCCATGACGCCGGCGGCCAGCGTCAGCGGCTTTTACCTCAGCCACCCGCAAAGCACCTATTTCAACGTCGGCAAGATAGGCGACGACCAGCTGCAGGACCTGGCGCAGCGGCGCGGCCTCAAGGCGGATGAACTGCAGCGCCTGCTCGCACCGAACCTTTAAGAACCACCCGGAACCCTTCTGGAACAACAGCTTTCAGGAGGGGCGCCGTCGTTCGCGTTTACGGCGACTTTGCCGCAGAATAAGCGGCGTTTACAAAAATACACAGCCGCTTGTCAAAGCCTGTTTACTTTCACGGCATGGGAAACGTTGAACAAGCGATCTGATCTCACTTGAGGGAATTGCCATGAACACATCCACTGAAAACCTCCAGCCCGGCCAGCAGGCCTCCTCGGCCAACAAGCCCCTGTGGGCCGCTGTTGGCATTCTGGGCTTCGCCGTCCTGGCCATGGGCGGCACCATGATTTACCAGATGCGCAACCCGGTCGGCGCCCCCACGCCACCGGTGGCGCTGGCCGCCCCGCAGGCGACGCCGCAAGCGGCCGCGCCCCTGGCCGCGGCCAGCAGCAGCGCCAGCGCCGCCGACGACCTGGCGGAGAAGCCGGCCGCCGCTCCCGCCAAGCCCGCACCCGTTCCCGCCAAGAAGGTGGCCAAGCCCACGCCTAAACCGGCACCCGCGCCCAGCTACGCCGGCATTTCGCCCGCTCCCGGCCCCACGCCGGCACCGGTCGCCGTGGCCGCGGTCTGCCATGTGTGCGGCGCTGTTGAATCGGTCACGCCCGTCGAACGCTCCACCAAACCCGCCGGTGTCGGCGCGGGCGCCGTTGCCGGTGGCGTACTGGGTGCGGTGCTCGGCAACCAGATCGGCCATGGCGGCGGCCGCACTGCGGCCACCATTCTGGGCGCGGTTGGCGGCGGTTTTGCCGGCAACGCGATCGAAGGCCATATGCGCAAGGAAACCGTCTACCAGGTCGGCGTGCGCATGGAGGACGGTTCACAGCGCATGGTGGAAGTGGCACGCGCCCCCAGCGTGGGTAGCCGCGTGACGGTGGAAGGCAATGTGCTGCGCACCAACGACGGCGCCGTTTACGGTCCCAAGCCGCCGCCCGCGCCCGTCGCCGCGCAACCGGCGGAGCCCGCTCCTTACTACAGCCGCTGATCCATCCCAGCAAAGCCCCGCAGCACCTCTGTTGCGGGGCTTTTTTACGTCCGCTCTCCAAGGGCTTGGCGCTATGATGACCCGGCCCATCACAAGGAGGATCGCATGCGGCGTTTTTTCATGCTCCTGCTGGCCTCGCTCCTGTTTGCCGGCAGTTTTCGGGCGATGGCGGCCGGGCCCAAGGAGGGCCTGGACCAGCTTGAGTTCGCGGGCGCACGCGACCAGAACACTCCTGTGTTGCTCGGTGCCGCCTCGCGCCCCGTGCCGTTTCTCGGCGCCGACGGGCGGGTGCATATCGACTACGAACTGCAGGTGATCAACGCGCGCGCCGTGCCGGTCAAGCTGGTGTCGCTGGAAGTGCTGGACGCCGGCTCCGGCAAGGTGCTGGCCAGCGTGTCCGGCGCCGAAGTGGCGCGCACTTTCTCCCTGCTGGGCGGCGCCGCCACCGACAGCCTTGACGCGGCCCAGGCCGGATTTTTCTGGATCGACGTGGTGTTGGAGCCCGGCCAGCCCCTGCCGAAAGCGCTGTCGCACCGCGTGGTGACGGCCGGCGCCGAGGTCAAGCTCACGGCTGCCGTCAAACCCGCGAGCGAAGGCACGGTCCAGACCACGCAGACCGGCGGCAACGTGGCCCTCAGCACCCGGCCGGCGCCGCTGATAGGCCCGCCGCTGGAGGGCACGGGCTGGGTGGCTTTCAACGGCTGCTGCAAGGAAATCCCGCACCGGCGCGCTGGCATTCCCGTCAATGGCGTGCTGTATGTGAGCCAGCGCTTTGCCATCGACTGGATCAAGCTGGACGCGAACTCGCAGCAAAGCAACGGCGACAGCAACAAGAACGAAAACTGGCCCACCTATGGACAAAAAGCCATTGCCGTGGCCGACGCCAAGGTCGTGTCCGTGCTCGACGGCCTGCCCGAGCGTGTGCCCAACGCCTTGCCGCCCGACACCACCATGCAGAACGTCACCGGCAACCACGTGGTGCTGGATCTGGGCCGTGGCTACTACGCGTTTTACGCCCACTTGCAGCCCGGTTCACTCAAGGTGCGCATCGGCGACCGCGTCAAGCGCGGCCAGGTGCTGGCGCTGCTGGGCAATTCGGGCAACACCACGGCGCCGCACCTGCATTTCCATGTGTCGGACGGCATGGGCCCGCTGTCGTCCCAGGGCCTGCCTTATGTGATCGACGCCTTTGTCGTCAAGGGGCTGGCCACCGATGCCACGGAGCAGGGCAAGGTGCTCGTCCAGTCGCTGCCCCGGCAGGGCCCGCAGCGCGCGGCTTTGCCCATGGATGCCTATGTGGTGGATTTCCCCGCTTTGAAATGAAGCCCGGCCACGCCGGCCGCCTTGGGGCGCGGGTGCGGCGGCAAAGCAGAAGAAGAATATGTTCAGACTTGCGTTGATTCTTTTTGGCGGCGACGCGCTGGTCAAGCGCTGGAAAATTTTCATGGCGGCGGGTGTGCTGACCGCCCTCTTCGGCATCCTGCTTCTGGTCGATCTGGTCGATGGCGTGGCCGACGTGGCCACCTGGGTGCTGGGCGCTGTGCTGCTGGCTCAGGGAGTGGTCGAGTTGGTGGTAGGCGCCACCCACGCGCGGGAGCGGCGCCGTTTTGAGATGCTGCGCGGCGCGGCCATGGTGGTGTTCGCCTGCCTGGTGCTCGATTTTCCCTGGGACAACTCGATTGCCGCCGGCATCCTGTTCGGCGCTGCTTTCACCTTCAACGGCCTGATCCGCATCGCCTCCAGCTGGCTGATTCGCTACCCGAGCTGGCGCAAGTCCAACCTGATAGGCTGGGCCTACCTGGTCATGGCGCTGCTGATGCTGACCAACTGGCCGGTGCCCTCGAGCATGAATGTGTCGCTGTGCACGGGCCTCGCGCTGGTCGTGGGCGGCCACATCCTGATGCGCGGGGCCTGGCGGCTGCGGCGCCTGCCGCGCGGCTCCCGGCTGGCGGCCGTCGAGCTTTACAGCGGCACCCGGGTGCTGCAACCCGATGCGGCGCCGGCCACGGCCGAGACGCTGGCCGCGAATGCCGCCGCCGGGCACATGATCGTGCATGTCTGGACGGCGGTCGACGCGGTGGACGACGACAAGGACCGCATACGCCTTCCGCTGATTGAACGCTACATCGCCTCCATGACGAAGAAGGGCCGTGTGTCGACAGGCCATGTCGCGCTCGAATGTGAGGACGGCCTCTACATCAGCCACCACCCGCGGGTTCGCCTGACCATCACGCAGGCCAACCTGGCCCGCCACCTGCGCGCCACCTCCGGAAACGACCATCCCGGCGTCTGGCTGCCGTCCTATGCCGAAGAGGCCGCGGCGACTCGTCCTTCCACACACAAGCTGCATTTCCGCGTCTACAACCGCAGCTACCTCCAGGCCTTCTGGGACGTGTATCGCCAGGACGACACCTACAACCTTACCCATCGCAATTGCTCTGTCGTGGTGACGCAGGCCGTGGACGCGGCCATGGAAGGCGTTTTTGCGGACAAGCCGTTCTGGCGGACCCTGCTGCGGCTTGCCTTGCATCCCGACGTCTGGATGGCCGGCAGCGCCCGCGTGCGCGCCGAGGCCATGGCCTGGACGCCGGGGCTGGCGCTCGACTACGTGAGCGCGATCCGGCGCATCACCCACCCGCGCCATGACTTGAAGGTGCATCTTTCGCGTTGGTGGAAGGCCCGCAAGGCGCGCAGGCTGCGCGTGGACTGAGGCGTCAGGCCCTCACTGGGCGGCCTTGAGCGCCCGCCGATACTGCACCGCCTCCGCGACGTGGACCGTCTGCACCACCTGCGTGCCGGCCAGGTCGGCAATCGTCCTGGCGACTTTCAGGCAGCGGTGAATGCTGCGCCCCGACCAGCCCAGGCGGGCGGCCGCGGTGTTGAGGAATTTGGCGGCCGCATCATCGAGCTGGCATTGCGCGTCTATGGCTTGGCCTGTCAGCGCCTGGTTGGTGCTGCCTTGCCGGCCCAGGGCGCGCTCGCGCGCCGCGACGACGCGGCGCCGGACATCGGCCGTGGCCTCGCCGGGCGGCGCGTTCACCAGTTCATCGGCCGCCAGGGCGCCGACTTCCACATGCAGGTCTATGCGGTCCAGCAGCGGGCCGCTGAGTTTGCCCTGGTAACGCGAGATCTGCTCGGGCGAGCAGCGGCAGGCTCGCAGGCTGGAGCCCAGGTAGCCGCAGGGGCAGGGGTTCATGGCCGCGACCAGCTGGAAGCGGGCCGGGAACTCGGCGCGCTGGGCGGCCCGCGAGATGGTGATGCTGCCGGATTCCAGCGGCTCGCGCAGCGCCTCCAGCGCCGCGCGCGGGAACTCGGGCAGTTCGTCAAGGAAGAGTACTCCACGATGCGCCAGCGAAATCTCGCCGGGCCGGGGCGGCGAGCCGCCGCCGACCAGGGCTACGGCACTGGCGGTATGGTGGGGCGCGCAGGTCGGGCGCAGCGCCCACTTATCCAGCGAAAAGCGGCCGCCCAGGGAGGCCACCGCCGCGCTTTCCAGCGCTTCTTCGGTGCTCATGGCCGGCAGCAGGCCGGCAAAGCGTTGCGCCAGCATGGACTTGCCGGAGCCGGGCGCTCCCATCATGAGCACGCTGTGGCCGCCGGCGGCCGCGATTTCCAGCGCGCGCCGGGCGGCGGCCTGGCCTTTGACGTCGGCCATGTCCGGGTAGGCTGACTGCGGGGGCGCCGGCACCGGCTTCACTTGCGACCAGCCATCCAGCGCCTCCACGGGGGCATCCCCCGGCAAAAACTGCCTGACCACGTCGAGCAGGTGCAGCGCTCGGAAGATTTCCGCGCCAGGCACCAGGGCCGCTTCCTGCGCGCTGGCGTCCGGTAGCACCAATTTGGGCAGTTTTTCAGCATCGGCGGTGTCGCGCGCGGGGCGGGCCAGCGCCAGGCTCATGGCCAGCGCGCCGCGCACGGGCCGCAGGTCCCCGCCCAGAGACAGCTCCCCCGCGAATTCATAGCCTTCCAGTTTGCGGGCATCGACCTGGCCGCTGGCCGCCAGGATGCCCAGGGCAATCGGCAGGTCGAAGCGGCCGGAATCCTTGGGCAGGTCGGCCGGCGCGAGGTTGACGGTGATTCTTTTATTGGCGGGAAACTCCAGGCCGGTGTTCTGGATGGCGGAGCGCACGCGTTCGCGTGCCTCCTTGACCTCGGTTTCGGCCAGGCCGACCAGCGTGAAGCTGGGCAGGCCATTGGCCAGATGGACCTCGACGCGTACGGGCCGCGCCTCCAGCCCCAGCAAGGCGCGGCTGTGCACTAAAGACAAACTCATGAATGAACTCCCTGGTGATGCTCCAAAGTTGTGCGTGATTCACGCCCCAATCTGGTGCTTATCGTATTTTTTTGGATCCCAGGGTTCAACGTGGCAAGGGCGAAGCGGGTGGACCGCGCCCGCTAAAGGGGCTTGCTTTGGCACGGTACGTGCTACGAAGACTTCGTGGAATCTGGGAATAGGACCATTTCCGCACCGTCGAAATCCCTGACTCAGAGCGCCTGATCTTTACGCCCACAAAAACCGTAAAGCAGCTGGAGTGGCGCACCGAGGGGCCGCTTCTTTATTCATCCTTGGAGGAAACCTGAACATGAAACTCGTAACGGCCATCATCAAACCGTTCAAGCTGGACGAAGTGCGGGAAGCGCTGTCCGGTATTGGCGTGCAAGGCATCACGGTCACTGAAGTCAAGGGCTTCGGGCGCCAGAAAGGCCACACCGAGCTGTACCGCGGCGCGGAATATGTCGTCGACTTCTTGCCCAAGGTCAAGATCGAGGCGGCTGTCTCCGACGACCTGGTGGACCGCGTGATCGAAGCGGTCGAGGGCGCGGCCCGCACCGGCAAGATCGGCGACGGCAAGGTCTTTGTTTACAACCTCGAGCAGGTCGTGCGCATACGCACCGGTGAAACCGGCAAGGAAGCGCTGTAAGGCTCAATCCACACAAAACGAGAAGAGAACATCGACATGAAAAAACTACTTGCTTCCCTTGTATTGGGACTGAGCCTGCTGACGACAGGCGCCGTCATGGCACAAGCACCGGCCGCCGCGCCCGCCGCTTCGGCAGCCGAAGCCAAACCGGCTGAAGCGGCCGCTTCCGCCGCGCCAGCAGCCTCGGCTGCCGCCGCCCCGGCCGCTGCCGCAGCGGCTTCCGCGCCTGCAGCGGCCGCCTCCGCAGCGCCGGCGCCTGTTCCCAACAAGGGCGACACCGCCTGGATGATGGTCTCCACGCTGCTGGTCATCATGATGACCGTGCCCGGCCTGGCGCTGTTCTACGGCGGCCTGGTCCGCAGCAAGAACATGCTGTCGGTGCTGATGCAGGTCATGGTCACCTTCTCGATGATCGTGGTGCTGTGGTTCATCTACGGCTACAGCCTGGCCTTCACCGAGGGCAACGCTTTCTTCGGCGGCTTCGACCGGCTCTTCATGAAGGGCATCTGGGACAACGTCGCGGGCACTTTCGCCAACGGCGCGACCTTCAGCAAGGGTGTCGTGATCCCCGAGATCGTGTTCGCCGCCTTCCAGGCCACGTTTGCCGGCATCACCTGCACGCTGATCGTCGGCGCCTTCGCCGAACGTATCAAGTTCTCCGCCGTGCTGCTGTTCATGGCCATCTGGTTCACCTTCAGCTATGCGCCTATCGCCCACATGGTCTGGTTCTGGATGGGCCCTGACGCTTACACCGGCAAGGAAGTGGTCGATGCGATGAACGGCAAGGCCGGCTACATCTGGCAAATGGGCGCCCTGGACTTCGCGGGCGGTACCGTGGTGCACATCAACGCCGCCGTTGCCGGCCTGGTCGGTGCCTTCTGCATCGGCAAGCGCATCGGCTACGGCAAGGAAGCCATGGCGCCTCACAGCCTGACCCTGACCATGGTCGGCGCCGCGCTGCTGTGGGTGGGCTGGTTCGGCTTCAACGCCGGCTCTGCCCTGGAAGCCAACGGTTTCGCCGCCCTGGCCTTTATGAACACCCTGGGCGCCACGGCAGCCGCCGTGCTGGCCTGGTGCGTCGGTGAAGCGCTGATGCGCGGCAAGGCCTCCATGCTGGGCGCCGCATCCGGCGCCGTCGCCGGCCTGGTGGCCATCACCCCCGCAGCCGGCAACGTCGGCATCGGCGGCGGCCTGGTCATCGGCCTGGTCGCCGGCTTCGCCTGCCTCTGGGGCGTGAACGGCCTGAAGAAACTGCTGGGCGCCGACGACTCGCTGGACGTGTTCGGCGTGCACGGCGTGGGCGGTATCCTGGGCGCATTGCTCACCGGTGTGTTCAACTCGCCGGCACTCGGCGGCCCAAGCGCCGTGGGCGACTGGGTGACCGCTGCGGCTGTGACGCCCGACGCTTATTCCATCGCCAGCCAGCTCTGGATCCAGGCCAAGGCCGTGCTGATCACCATCGTCTGGTCCGGTGTGGTGTCCTTCATCGCCTACAAGGTGGTGGATCTGACCATCGGCCTGCGTGTCAGCGAAGAAGACGAGCGCGAAGGCCTGGACATCACGTCCCACGGCGAAACCGCTTACAACCGCTGATGCGGCGGACGGGCCGCCTTGGAGGCGGCCCGGTCCCACCCGATATTTACTGAGAGTCTCCTTTGGATGTTCAGCCCGCCGGTGCAAACCGGTGGGCTGTTTTTTTTGGGGGCGTTACAGTGACGGCTGTCCACACCCACGCGAAGGCCCCCTCATGACCTGGCAAACCCTTGCTGCACCGCCCAGCGGACTCGGCGAATCCCCGTTCTGGCATCCCGACGAGCAGATGCTGTACTGGATAGACATTCCCGGCAGGCAGCTGCACCGCTGCAACGTCTTCATGGGCACGGTGCAAAGCTGGGCCATGCCCTCCGAGCCCGGCAGCATCGCGCCGGCGCGCAGCGGGGGCCTGGTGGTCGCGCTGCGCGACGGCATTTACCGCGCGAAAGAGTGGGGCGGTGAACTGCGCCAGCTCATGCGGGCCGACCACGACACGGCGACCACGCGCTTTAACGACGGCAAGGCCGACCCGATGGGGCGCTTCTGGGCCGGCACCATGTACGAGCCGCGCGACAAGTCCACGGCCGAGCTGTTCTCGCTGGACTGCCGTGGCGGCCGCGCCCCCGTGGTCGAGCGCAAGGTGGGCGACGCCATCATCTCCAACGGCCTGGCCTGGTCGCCTGACGCCGCCACGGTCTACTGGTCCGACACGCCGCGCCATATCATTCGTGCCTGGAACTGGGACGCCGAGCGCAACCTCATGACCGAGCCCCGCGTGTTTGCGCAGTGGCCCGGCAAACCCGAAGGCTGGCAGCCGGGCATGGCCGGCTACGGCGGGCGGCCCGACGGCGCCGCGGTGGACCGCGAGGGCAATTACTACGTCGCGATGTTTGAGGGCGGGCGCATGCTCAAGCTCTCGCCCGCCGGTGCGCTGCTGGCCGAGTTTGCCGTGCCGGCGCGCTGCCCCACCATGCCCTGCTTCGGCGGCGACGACCTCAAAACCCTGTACCTTACGACCGCGCGCTATAACCGGCCCGCGCAGGAACTGCAGGACTTCCCCGATTCGGGCTGTGTGTTTTCCATGCAGGTCGAGGTGCCCGGCCTGCCGGTCAATTTCTTCCAGGACTGACTTGCGGCTTGGCCGCCCCCAAAAAACCGAACAAGCCGCGTTCAAAAAAATCAAACCAGCACGGGCGGGCGCCGCTTACCATGGTGGCAATGACTGCAGACACCGACATCAGCGCCGCGCTGGCCGAGCGCGTGCGCGTTGCCGCGGCCGCCGGCACGCCACTGCGCCTGCGTGGCGGCGGCAGCAAGGACTTTTACGGCCAGGCCCTCACGGGCGAGATCCTCGATATGCGGCCGCACAGCGGCATCACCAGTTATGAGCCGAGCGAACTTGTGGTCACCGCGCGCGCCGGCACGCCGCTGGCCGAACTCGAGGCGCTGCTGGCTGCCCAAGGCCAGTGCCTGCCCTTTGAGCCGCCGCACTTTGCCGGCGCGGGCGGCGGTGCCACCGTGGGCGGCATGGTGGCCAGCGGCCTGAGCGGTCCGGCGCGTGCCGGCGTGGGCGCCGTGCGCGACTACATGCTGGGCGTGGTGCTGCTCAACGGCAAGGGCGAACGCCTGGTCTTCGGCGGCCAGGTCATGAAGAATGTGGCCGGCTACGACGTCTCGCGCCTGATGGCCGGCTCGTTGGGTACCCTGGGCGTGCTGCTGGAGGTCTCGCTCAAAGTCCTGCCGGTCGCGCCGCAAGAGGCCACGCTGGTCTTTGACATGGATGAGGCCGCGGCTTTGCAACAACTCAACCGCTGGGGCGCAATGCCCTTGCCCGTCAACGCCTCCTGCTGGCGAGAGGGCCGCCTGTGGGTGCGGCTGCGCGGCGCGAAAGCCGCTGTCGCCGCCGCGCAAAAATCCATGGGCGGAGAAATTCTGGACGGCGACGCGGCCCGCCATTGGACTGCGCTGCGCGAGCAGGCCCAGCCCTTCTTTGCCTTGCAAGGCGATGAATCGCTGTGGCGGCTCAGCCTGCCCGACACGGCGCCGCCGCTTGGGCTGGGCGAGACGCTGGTGGAGTGGGGTGGCGCGCAGCGTTGGGTGAAGCGGCATGACGGTGACGCGGGGCTCATCCGTGAAGCGGCGGCACAAGCTTCAGGCCATGCCACTTTGTTCCGCTCGGCCGGCAAATCCGTGCCGGTGTTCTCCGCGCTCAAGCCGCCGCTGGACCGCATACACCGCGAACTCAAAAAGCAATTCGACCCGGCCGGGGTGTTCAACCCCGGCCGCCTCTACGCGAACTGGTAAACAAGCCATGCGACGCCTTCGCCACCTGACCGGGCAGCACCGCACGCCCTATATGAACCGCCTGCTGGGCGGCTTGCTGGCTTTCAACGCCGGCGCCATCAATGCCGGCGGTTTTCTGGTGGTCGGCATGTACACCTCGCACATGACGGGCTTCGCCTCGCTGCTGGCCGACAACCTGGTGCTGGGCCACATGGCGCTGGTGCTGGGCGCCGTCGGGGCCTTGCTGGCCTTCACCACCGGCGCCGCCGTGACCGCCGTGCTGGTGAACTGGGCGCGCCAGCATCACCTGCGCAGCGAATATGCGCTGCCCCTGCTGCTGGAGGCCGTGCTGATGCTGCTGTTCGGCCTGCTGGGCGCGACGCTGAACCGCCAGACCCCTTTTGCCGTGCCGCTGACCGTGCTGGTGCTGGCCTTCACCATGGGCTTGCAGAACGCGCTGGTCAGCAAAATCTCGTCCTCGCAGATTCGCACCACCCATATGACCGGCGTGATCACCGACCTGGGCATAGAGCTCGGCAAGATGTTTTACTGGAACCATACGGCCAGCCCGCCCGAATCCCGCGTGCGCGCCAACCGTATCAAGCTGCGGCTGTTCGGCACCTTGCTGGCGATGTTCATCGCCGGCGGCGTGGTGGGCGCGGCCGGCTTCAAGTACATCGGTTTTATCTGGGTCGTGCCGCTGGCGCTGATGCTGCTGGCTTTGTCCCTGCCGCCCCTGTATGCGGACTTCCGGCGTGTGCGCCGCCGCAGGGCGCTGGCACTGAAAGAGGCGCGCTGACCTTATGCAAACCCATCTTTCCCCCGAATTCAAGAACAGTGCTGAGGGCCGCGAGGCCGAAGCCATACTGCGCAAATGTGTGCACTGCGGCTTTTGCACCGCCACCTGCCCGACTTACCAGCTGCTGGGCGACGAACTCGACGGCCCGCGCGGCCGCATCTACCTGATCAAGCAGGTGCTCGAGGGCGAGGCGCCCACACGCAAGACCCAGCTGCACCTGGACCGGTGCCTCACCTGCCGCAACTGCGAAAGCACCTGCCCAAGCGGCGTCGAGTACGGCCACCTGGTCGACATAGGCCGCAAGCTGGTCGACGAGCGCGTGCCGCGCCCGGCCGGCGAGAAGGCCTTGCGCTGGGCCTTGAAAGAGGGCCTGCCCTCGCCGCTGTTCGCGCCCGCCATGAAGGCCGGCCAGGCCGTGCGCGGCCTGCTGCCCGCAGCCCTTCAAAGCAAGGTGCCGAAAAAGCAGGACGCGGGAGCCTGGCCGCAACGCACGCATGCGCGCAAGATGCTGATGCTCGAAGGCTGCGTGCAGCCGGCCATGATGCCCAATATCAATGCCGCGACGGCGCGCGTGCTGGACGCCGCGGGCATTGAAACCGTGCTAGCGCCCAAGGCCGGCTGCTGCGGCGCCGTCAAATTCCACCTCAACGACCAGGAAGGCGGCAAGGACCAGATGCGGCGCAACATTGACGCCTGGTGGCCGCATGTGGCGGCGGGTGAGGGTGGTGAGGGCGGCGGCGTGGAAGCCGTCGTCATGAACGCCTCGGGCTGCGGCGTCACCGTCAAGGACTACGGCCACCTGCTCAAGGGCGACCCTGCCTACGCAGCCAAGGCCGCGCGCATCAGCGAACTCACGCGCGACCTCAGCGAGCTGATGCCCGAGCTGGTGGGCGAACTGCAGGGCAAGGTCAAGGCCCAAGCCGGCGCGCTGGTGTTTCACCCGCCCTGCACCCTGCAGCACGGCCAGCAGCTGCGCGGCGGGGTGGAGACGCTGATGGGCGCCCTCGGCTTCAAGGTGACGTTGGCCACCGCCGAATCCCATCTGTGCTGCGGCTCGGCCGGTACCTACTCGGTGCTCAACCCGGAGATCGCCTGCCAGCTGCGCGACCGCAAGCTGGGCAACCTGCAGGCCTCGGCGCCCGACACCATCATCTCGGCCAATATCGGCTGCATCACGCATTTACAAAGCGGTACGGCGACGCCGGTGCGGCATTGGGTGGAAGTTCTGGACGACGCGCTGGCCCCCTAACCGTCCGGGCAAGGCTACTGACATGACGTTGTCAGTAGCAGGTCCGCATCATCAAGGCTTCTTCAACACACAAGGAGCCTTCCCATGAAAAACGCCGTCACCTGGTTTGAAATCCCCAGCACCCAGCTGGACAAAGCCCAGGCCTTTTACGAAGCCGTGCTCGAGTGCAAGATGCGCCGCGAGCCCATGGGCCCGTCGGAAGGCGCGGTGTTTCCCTATGAGCGCGAGGAGGGTGTGGGCGGCGCACTGTTGGCCGGTCCCACCGCGCCGGCGCCGGCATCGAATGGAACCCTGATTTACCTGGACGCCTCGCCCTCGCTGGACGCCGCATTGGCGCGCGCCGTCAAGGCCGGCGGCAAGATCGCGCTGCCGCGCCAGGCCCTGCCCCCCGGCCTGGGATTTTTCGCCCACATCACCGACCTGGACGGCAACCGCGTCGGCCTGCACGCGCTGGCCTGAGCCGCGATGAGCCGCAAGAACTGGATAGCGGTCGCCAGCGCCGAGCATGCGCGGCGCGGGTGCGCGACGCCGGACACCGGCTACATGCAGGTCTGCCACGGCAAGTGCGCGCCGCTCAAGCGCATGTCGGCCGGCGATCGTGTGGCCTACTACTCGCCCGCGCTGACCATGGGCGGCAAGGACAAACTCCAGCGCTTTGTGTCCATAGGCCTGGTGCGGGCCGGCGAGCCCTACGCCTTCGACATGGGCGGCGGTTTTGTGCCTTTTCGCCGTGACGTGGCCTATGTAGCCGCGCAGGAAGCGTCCATACTGCCGCTGCTCGATGATTTCGAGTTTGTGGAGGACCGCCAGCGCTGGGGCTACAAGTTCCGTTTCGGCCTGTTCGACATCAGCGACCACGACATGCGGCTGATCGCGCAGGCCATGCGGGCCGATGGCTCGATGCTGGGGTTTTAAAGCGCCGGTCCTTCAAGCCTGGAGCGCGTAATCCGTGGGGAGGGCGGTGGTGTGCTTGACCACCTCCATCACAAAGCCCGAACTCACGTCCTGCAGCTCGGCGACTTTGATCAGGCGCTTGTACACGCTGTCGTAACCGGCAATGTCGGGCACTACCACCTTGAGCAGGTAGTCGATGTCTCCCGTCATCCGGTAGACCTCCACCACCTCGCGGATGGCGACGATGCCTTTGATGAAACGCTGGGTCCAGGCATCGTTGTGCAGGCTCGCGCGGATGCTCACGAAAGCGGTCAGGCCCAGATTGAGCTTGACCGGATCGCACAGGGTGACTTGCTGCCTGATGACGCCTTCGTCGCGCAGCTTCTGGATGCGCCGCCAGCAAGGTGTCGGTGAAAGGCTGACGGCCTGCGCCAGATCATTGAGCCCCATCGAGGCATCGTCTTGCAGCAGTTCCAGAATCCGGATGTCTTTTTTGTCCATACAGCAATATTATTAGAAATTAATTCTAATTATGAGGAGATTTCTAGCCGAATTTGCAACTTATTTTCCGATCTGCAGGCCTATGATCCTTTCCATGCATTGGTGCATGGCGGGGGCGAAAACCCCGAAAACACACGGATACGACCATGGAAAAAATTCTCCAGCTGTTCAAGGAACACCCTGACTCCGTAGGGGAGAGTTATTTCGAGCACATGTCCGCCTCCTTTTCATTTGCCGTGCCGCTGCTGTCGGCGGCCATCGCCGCGTTTATCCATGGTGTTTTCCCCTTCTTCTTCGTCAGGACGGGAAGCCGCATCGTCACGCGCCTGCATGAGCGCATGGTGGTTCATCGCGCCGCTAAAAAAGCCTGAAAACAGCGGCGCACGCGCCGCGGGGCCTTGTGCCTGCCGCAGGCAGGCCAACAGCCCGCAACAACTTCCGTCAGGCCAGCTCGCGGTAAAACACCGTCGTGCCCACCAGCCCGCCGCGCGGCAGCAGCGCGTAGCCGGGAATCACGCCGACACGCTGCCAGCCCAGGCGCTGGTACAGGCGCTCGCCGTTGTCGCCGGTGACGGTGTCCAGCACCAGCAGCGTCTTGCCGCAGTCGCGCGCCATGGATTCGGCGGCCCGCATCAGGGCCTCGCCCAGGCCCTGGCGGCGGCGGCGGCGATGCACCAGCATCTTGGCCAGGTCGGCGCGGTGCGGCTGGTTTTCGGGCTGGGCCAGTACCAGCTGCACCGTGCCGCAAATGCCTTGACCATCCTCGGCCACCAGCAGCGCGCGTTCGCCCGTCGCCACGCCTTCGGCCACGCCGCGCCAGAAGGCCTGGGCGCGGTCGCGCGGCAGCGGGTGCATAAAACTCACCGAGGCGTCGCCTTCCACGCAGTCGATCAGCACGTCGGCGAGTTCGTTTATCTGCGCTTCGTTCACTTCATGCAGGCGCCGCAGCGACCAGGGTGGGGTGTTCGTCATGGTGTTCATGCGGGTTCAGTGGCGATCACCACCGCATAGCGCGCGAGTTTTCGCGTCGGGTTGTGGAACATCGTGGGCTGGTCCAGTTGCATGGCCAGGCAGTCGCCTTCGCGCAACTGGTGGCGTGCCTCGCCCACGGTGATGTCAATCGCGCCTTCGAGCACCCAGACTTGCTGGTGCACACGCGCGTCGCGCGCGCCGGTCTCAAAGGCCACGCGCCCGCCCGGTGGGAAATGGACTTCGACGATCTGCATGGGCTGCGCAATGCCGGGCGGCGAGATGTTGCGCCGCAAATAGCCAGAGGCCGGATCCTGCCATTGAACCTGGTCCGCATGGCGCGCCACAGGGCTGGCGGGCGCCTGGGCGGCGGGTGCGTCAAACAGCGAAGCCAGCATCACGCCCAGGCCGGTGGCCAGCCGCTCCAGCACCACGGCGGTGGGGCTGCTCTCGCCGCGCTCTATCAGCGAAATCATGGAGCGGCTCACACCGCTTTTGGCGGCCAGCGCTTCCAGCGACAGGGCTTTGGCGGCGCGCAGCTCGCGCACGCGTTCGGCGATGCGCTGGTTCAGGTCGGAAGCGGATTCTGTCATGATGGAATTTATTTTCCATCATATTGGAAGTGCTGTCCAGTCCGCGAGCAGGATCGCTCAGACAGGTTTGAGCCGCACCACGGGCCGTTGCGGCTTGCGGCGCGCGACCTCCTCAAAGCCGGCGTCGTCGTACATGGACTTGGCGCCGAACCACATGGCATCGTCATGCGAACGGCCGGGCTTGTCCACGGGGTAGGCCTCCAGCAGTGCTACGCCCTGCTTTTTGGCATAGGCAATCGCCCCGTCCAGCAGCGCCCGCGCGACACCCTGGCCGCGATGCTCCGAGGGCACGACAAAGCAGATGATGGACCAGACGGGCTTGTCATCGACAGGCTTCATTACCGGTGAGCGCTGGAGCTTGGCGTAGTCCTCGCGCGGCCCCAGCGACACCCAGCCGACGGGCAGCTTGCCGCGATAGCCGGTCAGGCCGGGCGGGGTGTCGCCGCAGGTGAGCTTCTTCAGGTCAGCGCGATTGGCCTGGGCCGCCGTGGTGCCCGCAGGCAAAGGCCCGCGGGCGCCGCTGCGGCGGTAGAACATGCACCAGCCGCCGCGCGCCACCGAACAGCCTTTGGCGTTGAACAGCGCTTCAAGATCAGGCCAGCGCTCGGGTGTGAGAGGCAGGACGGTGAGCTTCATGGGCGGGAAGAATGAGCCGGTGTTGGCACTATAGCCAAAGCGCCCGCCGGCAACGAGCCCTGGGAGCTTGGGCTCCTAGCCTGCGTCGGGTTTGCACGGAATGTCGAAGTCCACGTGGTAGTGCTCGTCATGGCGGACCCAGGGTTTGCCTTTCATGAAGTTCAGGTTTTCCTTCAGGTAGGCGCCGCGCGGCGTGGCGAACAGCCGGGGCAAAAACGGCGCATCAAAGATGACCAGTGCAATGCCCGCCCCGCGCGCCTTCGCGGCCATGTGCAACTGGTACAGGTGCTCGGCGATCGCGGGAAAGTCGATGCTGTATTCGCCATACCAGGCGTCAGCATCAAATTCCAGGTCGTAGCCGAAGCGGTTGCCGATGCTGGCCGGCAAGGGCACGGACTTTCCCTGCGCATTGCGGACTGGCACAAAGAAGTCCACGGACAGGCCGTTCTGGTGTGTACGGTGCGGCCGGAAACGCCCACCCGAAGGCCAACCCGTCTCGCCATAGACATAGGTGGTGGAAGGGCTGGCGGCCTGGAGCGCCGCGTAGGAGGCGGTGATGATGTCCGCGACCTTGGCATGCACATGCGTGCGCCCCGCCGTGGCCGCCAGGCTGCTGTAGGCCGTGAAGTTGAGGCCGCTGGTAGGCAGCTTGACGCTGCCTTCGATGCGACCCTTGCTGACGGTGCCGAAGCACTGGCTGTCGGTGGCAGCGAGGGCTTGGGTCGACAGCACCCTCAGGACGGCGGCGAACAGGAAGACAACTTTTTTCATTGTGTCTTTCACTATAAACGGCAGGCCGGAGGATTGACTGCATTGTTCGATGACTCTATCGCGGGGCGGTCCTCTATCATCCACACACCATGCGCCGCGCCGACCGCCTTTTCCATTTAGTCCAGCTGATTCGCGGCCGCCGCCTGAGCACCGCTGAGTTCCTGGCCAAGCGGCTGGAGGTGTCGGAACGCACCATTTACCGCGACGTGGCCGACCTGCAGCACCAGGGTGTGCCGATTGAGGGCGAGGCCGGCGTGGGTTACCGGCTGGGTGCGGGCTTTGACCTGCCGCCCTTGATGTTCACGCAAAAGGAAGCCAATGCGCTGGCCGCTTCGGTGCGCCTGGCCCAGGCCTGGCTGGACCCGGCCATGGCGGGCGATGCGGAAGCGGCCTGGAGCAAGATTTTTTCGGTGCTGCCGCCCACGGCGCGCGCGGCGGCCGAAGGTGTGCCGCTGTATGCGGTGGTGATCAATCCCGATGAGGCCACGCAGCGCAGCCTGCAGCGGCTGCGCGAGGCGGTGCATGCGCGCTGCAAGGTGGACGTGCGCTACCTCGATGCGGCCGGGCGCGAAAGCCGGCGTGTGCTGTGGCCGCTGGGCTGCTTTTACTGGGGCAGCGTCTGGACGCTGGGCGCCTGGTGTGAGACCCGGCAGGACTTTCGCAGTTTTCGTGTGGACCGCATGGCAGAGATCGACGTGCTGGACGAGCGCGTGGGCCACGAGGCGGGCCGCACGCTGGCGGATTATTTGCGCACCGTCAAAGCCGGCCCCAAGCCTCCCTGATGCGTCGCCCGGGTGGTGCTTGCTCAGGCAGCTAGCGCGGCCTCGATATCCTTGGCCAGGTCGGCGGGCTTGTCGGTGGGCGCATAGCGCCTGATCACCTTGCCGTCCTTGCCGACCAGGAACTTGGTGAAGTTCCACTTGATGGATTTGCTGCCCAGCAGGCCGGGCGCTTCGGCCGACAGCCATTTGTAGAGCGGGTGCGCGGCCGGGCCGTTGACGTCGATCTTGGACATCATTGGAAAACTCACGCCGTAGTTGACCTGGCAGAAGGACTCGATTTCGCCGTCGGCGCCCGGGTCCTGCGAGCCGAACTGGTTGCAGGGAAAACCCAGCACCGCCAGGCCCTCGCCCGCGTACTGCTTGTGCAGCTCTTCGAGGCCGCCGAACTGCGGCGTGAAGCCGCATTTGCTGGCGGTGTTGACGATCAGCATGACCTTGCCCTTGAACCCGGCCAGCGAAATGTCCTGGCCGTTGATCTGGCGTGCTTCGAAATCGTAGACGGTGCTCATGGTGTCTCCTGGTGCGGTTGTTACCGGCGTTGTCCCGGTTGCCGGCTCACTGCGATTCTGCACCGCCCGGCGCGGTTTGGGCGGGCGCCGATGGCGCCATGGCCGCCAGCAGCGCGGCCAGCACGATCAGGCTTCCGCCCAGCAGGATGCGCGGCGTGAGTTCGGCGGCGCCCAGCGCGGCCGAGGACAGGCTGGCGAACAGGATTTCGGTCAGCATCACGATGGCCGTGGTGCCGGCGGCCAGGCGCGCCGCGCCGTACTGCAAGCCGGCGTTGCTGACCATGAAAGCCAGCGCCAGCCCCAGCACCACCGGAATGCCCGCCAGCGCCAGTGCCGGTGCGGGCACCACGGCCTGCGACATGCCAAGCAATGCTACGCAGGCCGCCATCAGGCCGCTGCCGCCGAACATGGCCAGCATGCGCGATTCACCGAGCGTGTGCCTGGATTTGCGCAGCATGGCGTTGGTCAGCGCGAAGCTGAGGCCGCCCATGATGGCCAGCCAGTCGGCGCCGCCTTGCGGCACGGGCCAGGGAGAATCGGGTCCCTTGAGCACGATCAGCACGCCGGCCATGGCCAGCAGCAGGCGCAGCAGCGAGGCCGGCGTGGGTTTTTCGCCAAGCATGGCCCAGGCCACCAGCACCGACCAGGCCGGCATCAGGTAGAACAGCAGCACCACGCGCACCACGTCGCCCACGGTCACGGCCCAGTTGAAGCCGACGTTGGTCAAGCCCGCGCCCGCCGCCAGGAGCCACAGCTGCGGATGCGCGGCAAAGCCGCGCCAGGCTTTCGGCTGCAATACCAGCAGGCCGGCCACCACAATCGCGTAGACCAGCGCCGTGGCCCACAGCGGGTGCAGGCCGTGGGCCTGGAGCTGGCGCAGCGGCCACCAGGAAACGCCCCAGATGAAGGCATTCAGGGTGAGGGCGAGAACGGCTTTGGGCGTGCCGCCGCGCGCGGCGGCACCTGTTGCGTCGGCCAGCATCAGTGCGATTTATCGCTGCGGGCGATGTTCAGCAGGTGGTCGACCTGCTCTTTGTATTTGACGGTGTTGCTTTTGTGCCAGCGCTGGATCACCCACATAAAACCGGCCACCACGATGCCGAAGGCGGTGATCGCGCCGAAGGCCGACAGGCCCATACCGGTGGACAGGCTGTAGAAAGCGCCCAGGCTCAGGATACAGGCCTGTTCGTTGAAGTTCTGCACCGCGATGGAGCGGCCCGCGCCCATCAGGTTGTGGCCGCGGTGCTGCAGCAGCGCATTCATGGGCACGACCAGGAAGCCGCCCAGGCCGCCCAGCAGGATCAGGAAGGGCGCGGCCACCCAGACGCTGCCGATGAAATTCATCAACACGACCAGCAGGCCCATGGCAATGCCCAGCGGCATCACGCTGGTGGCCTGGTCCAGCCGCATACGCATGGAGGCCAGCACGGCACCCACGGCCGTGCCTATGGCCACCACGCCGACCAGCGAGGAGGCCTGCGAGGTGCTGTAGCCCAGGGCCGCGGCGCTCCAGGCCAGCACGATGTAGCGCAGGTTGCCGGAAACGCCCCAGAACAGGGTGGTGGTGGCCAGGGAGATCTGGCCCAGCTTGTCGCGCCACAGCGCCGAATTGCAGTTCCAGAAGTCGGGCAGCAGCTCAAGCTTGTTGCGCGGCATGGGCCGCATCTCGACGCCGGTGTCGGGGATGCGGGTGTTGAACCAGGCCGCGATGATGTACAGCAGGATCAGCACGGCGATCGCCGCTTCGGGCGCGGTGTCTATGCCGGTGTCGAAAACCGGGAAGTCAAACGACAGCAGCAGGGTGGACACCGTGTGGCCGACCAGCTGGCCGCCCAGCAGCACGCCCAGGATGATGGAGGAAATCGTCAGCCCCTCGATCCAGCCGTTGGCCTTGACGAGCTGCGAGGCCGGCAGCAGTTCGGTGAGGATGCCGTATTTGGCCGGGGAATAGGCGGCGGCGCCCAGCCCGACGATGGCATAGGCCAGCAGCGGGTGCGAGCCGAACAGCATCATGAGGCAGCCTATGACCTTGATCGCGTTGCTCACGAACATCACGTTGCCTTTGGGCCGCGCGTCGGCGAAAGCGCCCACAAAAGGCGCCAACACCACGTAAAACAGGGCAAACATGGGCACCAGCGCCGCCGGCTGCCACTTGGGCGCCCCGCTGGTCTTGAGCAGCTCCACGGCGGCCACAAACAGCGCGTTATCAGCCAGCGAGCTGAAAAACTGGGCCGCCATGATGGTGTAAAAACCGCGCTTCATTAAACTGTTGTGGTCATTGCGGCACTGCATCAGCCGATCTGATGCTGCAAGATATGGATGAATGTCTCCGGACGATTCCGGTTTATAGCATGGGGGGCGGTGCCAGAATGGAGAAAGACCTTAGAACCGGTTCACGGTCTCAACCGGGCCGTTGAGCCCGCCGCTCCACACCAACCCCTTCATCGCGCCATGCCACGTCCCATTCTTGCCACCATCCACACTACAGCACTTGCCCACAACCTGGGCGTTGCGCGCGCCGCCGCGCCCGACGCCAAGGTCTGGGCCGTCGTCAAGGCCAACGCCTACGGCCACGGCATCGAACGCGTCTTCGACGCACTGCGCAGCGCCGACGGTTTCGCGCTGCTGGACCTGGCCGAGGCGCAGCGCCTGCGCGCGCTCGACTGGCGCGGCCCCATCTTGCTGCTGGAGGGCTGTTTTGACGCGCGCGACCTGGAGCTGTGCTCGCGCCTGGGCCTGTGGCACTCGATCCACTGCAACGAGCAGATCGACATGCTGGCCGCCCACAAGACGCAGCTGCCGCACCGCGTGTTCCTCAAGATGAACTCGGGCATGAACCGCCTGGGCTTTCCACCCGAACGCTTCCGCGCCGCCTGGACGCGCCTCAATGCGCTGCCGCAGGTCGAGGAGATCACGCTGATGACGCATTTCTCCGACGCCGATGGTCCCAAGGGCATCAGCGCGGCGCTGCAGGCTTTCGACGCCGTCACGCACGACCTGCCCGGCGAGCGCACGCTGAGCAACAGCGCCGCCACGCTGCGCCACGGCGACGTACTGGCCGGCCGCTCCGACTGGGTGCGGCCCGGCATCCTGGTCTACGGCAGCGCGCCCGATTTCCCCGAACACACGGCGGCCGGCTGGGGTTTGCAGCCCACCATGACGCTGTCGTCGAAAATCATCGGCGTGCAGGACCTCAAGGCCGGCGACACCGTGGGCTACGGCTCGAGCTTCACCGCCGACGGCCCGCTGCGCATAGGCATCGTGGCCTGCGGTTACGCCGACGGCTACCCGCGCCACTGCAGCACCGGCACGCCCGTGCTGGTGAACGGCGTACGCACCCGCATGGTGGGCCGCGTCAGCATGGACATGATCACGGTGGACCTCACGCCTGTACCCGCCGCGGGCATGGGCAGCGAGGTGACCTTGTGGGGCCGCGCTACCGGCGGCGCTGTGCTGCCCATCGACGAAGTCGCGCAGGCCGGCGCCACCGTGGGCTATGAATTGATGTGCGCGCTTGCGCAGCGCGTGCCGGTGGTGGTGGATTAATTCAAGGAACGGGTGCACGTCCTGATCACGGGAGGCAAGAGCATCATGAATACATCGGAACTGGAATACGCGGGCTTCTGGATCCGCGTCTGGGCGTCCATCATCGACACCCTGCTGCTGGGCATCGTGGTGTACCCGCTGCTGACGGCGATTTACGGCGACGCCTACTGGGAGGGAACAAACTTCATCCACGGCCCCCTGGATTTCCTGATCTCCTGGGTGCTGCCCGCGGTGGCGGTGATCGCGTTCTGGGTGGCGCGCCAGGCCACGCCCGGCAAGATGGCGATCGCCGCGCGCATAGTTGACGCCGACACCGGCAACAACCCAAGCACCGGCCAGTTGCTGATCCGCTACCTCGGTTACTTTGTTTCCAGCATCCCGTTGGGCCTGGGCATTTTCTGGGTGGCTTTTGACTCTCGCAAGCAGGGCTGGCACGACAAGATGGCCGGCACGGTGGTGGTGAGCAAAAAATCCGGCACCACCCGGCCCGTGGAATTTAATGGCTGAGCATTGATGACATCTACCTGTCCCGTCACGATCCGCCCCATCGCCAAATCGGACTTTGTCGCCTGGCTCCCGCTCTGGGCCGGCTACAACCGTTTCTACGGCCGCTCCGGCCCGACCGCGCTGGCTGACGAGATCACCGCCATGACCTGGTCGCGGTTTTTTGATGCCTATGAGCCGGTGCACGCGCTGGTCGCCGAATCGGGGGACGGCGAGCTTGTCGGACTCACACATTACCTTTATCACCGCAGCACGACGCGCATAGTGCCGGTCTGCTACCTGCAGGATTTGTTCACCGCCGAATCGGTGCGCGGCCGCAGCGTCGGCAAGGCCTTGATCGAGGCCGTCTATGAAGAAGCCAAGGCGGCCGGTTGCGACCGGGTGTATTGGCAAACCCACGAAACCAACAGCACGGCCATGCGGCTGTACGACCAGGTGGCCGAGAAAACCGGCTTTGTGGTTTACGCCAAGGCGCTGTAGCCCGGCCTTGCCTTCAGCTTACTGCGGCGCGATCTTGGCGCCGGTCAATTTTTCCTGCGCCTTCACCAGCGCCGGAACAAATTCCTTGCCGTAGCCCAGCGCGCTGGCGGTCACCAGGCTTTGGTGCACGGCCTCGCCGACCAGGGACGGCACTTTCATGAGTTCGGCCAGATGGGTGTAGTAGCGCAAGTCCTTGCGCGCGTTGTCGAGCTCGAACTTGAGGCCGGCAAAATCGCCGCCCAGGGTCTTGGCCATGGCCTGGAACAAGCCCGAGTTCACCGCGCCGGCCGACACCACGTCGACCAGCTTTTGCGGCTCAATGCCAGCCAGCGCGCCCACGGCAAAGGCTTCGGCCGTAGCCGTGCAGATGGCCTGGGCAACGAAGTTGTTGAGCAGCTTGACCACATGGCCGGCGCTGGGGCCGCCCACGTGGAAGATGTTTTCGCAGTAAGCCGCGAGCACCGGGCGGATCCTGTCGAACACCGCCTGCTCGGCGCCCACCATGGTGTTGAGCTTGCCGAGTTCGGCCTCCACCGGCGTACGCGCCAGAGGCGCGTCCACCAGCGTGGCACCATGCTGCGCGCACAAAGCGGCCAGGCGCCGCGTGGATTCGGGCTCGCTGGTCGAGGTGTCGATCACGACCAGGCCGGCCCTGGCCTTGGACAGCACACCGTTGGGGCCCAGCAAGGTTTCTTCTACCTGGGGCGAACCGGTCACGCAAATCACGACGGCGTCGCAGGTGCCGAGTTCGGCCGGGCCGAACGCCTGTTTGGCGCCCGCGGCCAGCAGGTCGGCGACGCGCTCCCTGTTGCGATGCACGGTCAGGCTGACGGTGAAGCCTTTGGCCAGCAGGTTGCGCGCGATGCCGTGGCCCATCATGCCCGATGCGCCTATGACGCCTATGTGTTTCATGCTGTCTCCTGGAAAGTGGTGAATGAACAGGGAATGGATGTCAGTACAGGCCCTTGACCCGCGCCTGCAGCCGCGCCAGGCCCAGCAAGGCGTTGGTGGAGGGTGTGGGCACGGCCGTCAACTGGCCCAGTTCGCGCACGGCCGTCACCAGTGCGTCCAGTTCCACGGGTTTGCCGGCCTCCACGTCCTGCAGCATGGATGTCTTGAAGGCGCCCAGCTTGCGTGTGATGACGTGGCGCTCCTCCGGGGTCTGGTTGATGGGGATGCCTATGCGCGCGCCGATTTCCTTGGCCTCCAGCATGATGCTGTGGGTAAAGGCGGTCACGAGTTCGTCGTCGAGCACGCGGTCCATGGTTGCGCCGGTCAGCGCGCTGATCGGGTTGGCGGTCATATTGCCCCAGAGCTTGAACCAGATGTCTTTCTGGATCTGGTCCGACACCGGGGCTTCGAAGCCGGCTTTTTCGAGCAGCGCGGCCAGTTGCCGCACGCGGGCGGTTTTTTCGCCCGAAGGCTCGCCGATGATGAGCTTGTTGCCGAAGTGATGGTGCACCTGGCCGGGCTCGTCGAGCGAGCAGCTTGCATGCACCACGCAGCCGACGATGTGTTTGGCGGGGATCGCCTCGGCGATCTCGCCCGCCGGGTCCACGGAGCTCAGGCGCTTGCCGGCCAGCGCGCCGCCAAAGCCCTGCAAAAACCACCAGGGCACGCCGTTCATGGCGGTCAGCACCAGGGTGTCGGGGCCCAGCAGCGGCGCGATCTGGCGCGCGACTTCGGGCAGCGAGGGTGCCTTGATGGCCAGCACGACCATGTCCTGCACACCGAGTTCGGCCGGCCGGGCGCTGGAGGCTACGGCCTGCGAGCTGACTGTGCCGCCCTGGTTGAGCCTGAGGCCGTGCAGCTGCAAGGCCTCGAGTGTGCCGCCGCGCGCCACCACGCTGACGCTGCAGCCGGCGCGCGCCAGCCCCATGCCTATCCAGCCGCCTATGGCGCCCGCGCCGTAAATACAAACCTTCATGCTGTTGCCCATGGTTCTCTTGATCACAAAAAAACTGCCGCCCGGCGTAAAGGGCGGCGCCTGCTCACCATCGGGGGAAGGGCTTAGCCTTCCGGCGTAAAGCCCACAGCTTTGACCAAGGGGCCCCACAGCTCGGTGTCGGCCTTGAGCATGGCGGCCAGCTGGGCCGGCGAGGTGGGTGCCGGCTCCAGGAAGGACACGGCCAGCCCGTCGATCACGTCCTGAGAGGCCAGCGCGCCGCGTATGCCGGCGTTCAGGCGCTGCACCACATCCTGCGGCGCCTTGGCCGGCAGGAAAAAGCCAAACCATTCGGTGAAGGCCATGTCCTTGAAGCCCTGCTCCACGAGTGTGGGCGTGTTCGGCGTGAAGCGGCTGCGTTTGGGGCCGCTGGTGGAAAGCAGGCGGCATTTGCCGGCCGCCACATGCTGGGTGAATTCGCCTGTGGGGCCCGACACGGCGGCGATCTGCCCGCCCACCATATCCAGCACCGCGGGCTGGGTGCCGCGGAAGGCGACATGGCGCAGGTCGACATTGCCGGCACGGCCCAGCAGCGCGCCTATGAAATGCGGCGAGGAGCCGGCCGCCGGCGAGCCGAAGTTGGCCTGGCCGGGGTTGGCTTTGCACCAGGCGAGGAAGTCGGGCACGGTCTTGACGCTGGCCGGCACCATGGGGCCGACGGCAAAGCCGTAGTCAAAAATCGCCGCGGCCGAGACCGGGGTCAGGTCGGCCACCGGGTCGTAGGGCAGCTTCTTGTAAGTGTGCGGGTAGATGCCCAGCATGGACATGGGCGTGAGCAGCACCGTCGCGCCGTCGGGCGCGGCCGTCTTGACGAACTGCACGGCGATCTGCCCACCCGCGCCGGTCTTGTTCTCGACCACCGCGCTTTTGGCATAGCCGGGGTGCAGCTTGTCGGCCACGCGGCGCGAGACGATGTCGGCGGTGCCGCCGGGCGCGAAGCCGGCGATGACCTTGGTGCTGTCAAGGGCCTGGGCCCAGGCCTGCCGGCCTATGCCGGCGAGCAGGGCAGCGGCGCTGGAAGACTGTATGAGCTGGCGGCGCGAAATGTTCATGGTGCTGTGTCCTCAAGAAATCGATGGGGCGGGTCGGCGGGAAATACACAAAGAGCGAAAAGCCATTGTCTGTGCAAGCGCGCAATTATGCTGAGCAGGCAGGATCCAGGCAGGCGGCCGGCTGGTTGGGCAGGCGCGACCTGCATCATGATCAAAATCCAAAACCTGGTTATTTGTACAGTAATATCGCGTATGGCCAAAGACAAGACGATTTACACCTGCAGCGAATGCGGCGGCAGCAGCCCCAAGTGGTTGGGCAAGTGCCCGCATTGCAATGCCTGGAACACCCTGGTCGAATCGGCCGCCGAGAGCGGCGCGCCGGCCAAGAACCGCTACAGCAGCCAGTTCCAGTCGCTGGCCAAGGCCTCCGACGTGACCGCCCTGTCCGACATCGAAGCCACCGACATGGAGCGCACGCCCACCGGCCACGAAGAACTGGATCGCGTGCTGGGCGGCGGCATTGTTGAAGGCGGCGTGGTGCTGATAGGCGGCGACCCGGGCATAGGCAAATCCACGCTGCTGCTGCAGGCGCTTGATTCGCTGCAGCGCGCCGGGCTCAACACCCTCTACGTGACCGGTGAAGAGAGCGGCGCGCAGGTCGCGCTGCGTTCGCGCCGGCTCGGGCTGGATGGTTCGCAGGTCAAGGTGCTGGCCGAGATCCAGCTTGAAAAAATCCTCGCCACCCTGGAGGCCACCCAGCCGGCGATCGCCGTCATCGACTCCATCCAGACCGTGTATTCCGACCAGCTGACCTCCGCGCCCGGCTCGGTCGCGCAGGTGCGCGAATGCGCGGCCCACCTCACGCGCGCGGCCAAGTCCAGCGGCGTGTGCATCGTGCTGGTGGGCCATGTGACCAAAGAGGGCGCGCTGGCCGGCCCGCGCGTGCTCGAGCACATGGTGGACACCGTGCTTTACTTTGAAGGCGACACGCATTCGAGCTTTCGCCTGGTGCGCGCCATCAAGAACCGCTTCGGCGCGGTTAACGAGATCGGCGTGTTCGCCATGACCGAAAAAGGCCTCAAGGGCGTGGCCAATCCGAGCGCCATCTTCTTGAGCCAGCACAGCGAACCGGTGCCCGGCAGCTGCGTGCTGGTGACGCTGGAAGGCACGCGTCCCATGCTGGTCGAAATCCAGGCGCTGGTCGACAACGGCGGGCCCAGCCCGCGCCGCCTCTCGGTGGGCCTGGACCGCGACCGCCTGGCCATGCTGCTGGCCGTGCTGCATCGCCATGCGGGCGTGGCCTGCATGGACCAGGACGTATTCGTCAATGCCGTGGGCGGCGTGCGCATCAGCGAGCCGGCCGCCGACCTGTCCGTGATGCTGGCCATCACCTCGTCCCTGCGCGGCAAGCCGCTGCCCAAGGGGTTTATCGCCTTTGGCGAAGTGGGCCTGGCCGGCGAAGTGCGGCCGGCCCCGCGCGGCCAGGAGCGCCTGAAGGAGGCCGCCAAGCTGGGCTTCAGCGTGGCCGTGGTGCCCAAGGCCAACGCGCCCAAAAAGCCCATCGAGGGCCTGACCATCCACGCGGTGGAGCGGGTGGAAGAGGCGATGAACGTGGTGCGCGGCCTGGGCTGAGGCGTTGCACAATCAGTGCCATGAAACTCGCCGCCATCTCCGACATTCACGGCAACCTGCCGGCGCTGGAGGCCGTGCTGGCCGACATCGAGCGCCAGGGTGTGGATCAGGTCGTGAACCTCGGCGACATCCTCAGCGGGCCGCTGCAGCCGGCCGAAACGGCTGATTTGCTGATGGCGCGCGGCTTTCCCACGATTCGCGGCAACCACGAACGGCAGGTGCTGGAGCTGATCGACCAGGGCCAGTACCTCGATCCCTTGAGCACCGACGGGTACACGGCCGGCCAGCTGGCGTCGGCGCATCTGGACTGGATACGCTCGCTGCCCGAAAGCCTGGAACTGGCCGGCGGCGACGTCCTGCTGTGCCACGGCACGCCGGCCAGCGACCTGATTTACTGGCTGGAAACCACCGTCCCGGGCTTTGGCGCGGGCCACGCCACGGGCATACGCCCGGCCACGGCGGATGAAGTGCGGGAGCGCCTGGGCGACACGGTGCAATCCGGGCATTCGCTGGTCCTGTGCGGCCACACCCATGTGCCGCGTTTGGCGCAGTGCGGCGATGTGCTCATCGTCAACCCCGGCAGCGTCGGGCTGCAAGCCTATGACGACGCGCACCCGCACCCGCATGTCGTGGAAAACGGCGCGCCGCATGCGCGCTATGCCATCGCCGAAAAAACCGGCGCGGGCTGGCGTGTTGATCTGCGCGCCGTGCCGTATGGGCACCTGGCGCAGTCGCGAGTAGCGGCGAGCCGCGGGCGCGGCGACTGGGCGCATGCGCTGGCCACGGGCTGGGCCGCGCGCGCGGGCTAAATCCCCGTTTTGCCGCGCCCAGGCGCCTACGCAGTCCCCGCAGCCGGCCGCCGGGCCGGGGCTGCGAAAATAGCGCCATGAACTTCCAGAAAATCTTTGTTCCCGTGGCCGGTGTCGCTGCCATTGTGCTGGGTTATCGCTTCTACGGCTGGGCCGGTGTGGCCGCAGTGGCCGGCGGCCTGGTCATGTGGGTGCTGCTGCATTTCAGCCGCATGATGCAGGTCTTGAAACGCGCGGCCAACCGCCCCATAGGTTATGTCGACAGCGCGGTCATGCTCAATGCCAAGCTCAAGCCCGGCATGACGCTGCTGCACGTCGTGGCCATGACGCGGGCACTGGGCGAGCGGCTTTCGCCCAAGGATGAGCAGCCCGAGATCTTCCGCTGGGCCGATGCCGGCGAATCCAGGGTCACCTGCACCTTTGTGGGCGGCAAGCTGGCCCACCACGAGCTTTTCAGGCCCGCGCCGGACGCGGCCCCGCCCGCCCCGTAAAATCCGTATTTCAGGTTTTCCGGCGGCCCGCCAGCGCATGCCGCCGGGCCCCGCATCACCCCACATAGAACAGGATTCCCATCATGCCCCCAGTAGCACCCTCCATGGCAGACCGCGACGGCAAAATCTGGATGGACGGCCAGATGGTGGATTGGCGCGACGCCAAGATCCACGTGCTGAGCCACACCCTGCATTACGGCTGCGGCGCTTTTGAAGGCGTGCGCGCCTACAACGCGGCGGGCGGCACGGCGGTCTTCCGCCTTGAAGAGCACACCGAGCGCCTCTTCAACAGCGCCAAGATCCTGCGCATGAAGATTCCGTTCACCCAGCAAGAAGTCAACGAAGCCACCAAAGCCGTGGTGCGCGAGAACAAGCTGGAGTCCTGCTACATCCGCCCGCTGACCTGGATAGGCTCGCAAAAACTCGGCGTCAGCCCCAAGGGCAACCAGATCCACCTGATGGTCGCGGCCTGGGCCTGGGGCGCCTACCTCGGTGAAGAGGGCATGAAGCGCGGCATCCGCGTGAAAACCTCGAGCTACACGCGCCACCACGTCAACATCACCATGACGCAGGCCAAGGCGGTGAGCAACTACACCAACTCCATCCTGGCCAATATGGAAGCGCTGGACGACGGCTACGACGAGGCGCTGCTGCTGGACGCTTCGGGCTTCGTCAGCGAAGGCGCGGGCGAGAACATTTTTGTGGTCAAGGGCGGCGTGGTCTACACGCCCGACCTCTCGGCCGGCGCGCTCAACGGCATCACGCGCAACACCATCCTGCACATCTGCAAGGACCTGGGCCTGGAGCTGGTGCAAAAACGCATCACGCGCGACGAGGTGTATATCTCGGACGAAGCCTTTTTCACCGGCACCGCCGCCGAAGTCACGCCGATCCGCGAGCTCGACCGCATTGAAATCGGCGCCGGCTCGCGCGGCCCCATTACCGAAAAAATCCAGAGCGCCTTCTTTGACATCGTCAACGGCCGCAATCCGAAATACGCCCATTGGCTCGCCAAGGTTTGATACGCACATGAGCACCTCTTCTTCTGTTGAATTGCTGGCCTCCGACCTGAACGCGCAAGGCGGTGTCTACTGCCCCAGCCCCAAGGCCGACATGAAAATCTGGAACAGCCACCCCAAGGTCTATCTGGACGTGGCGCGCACCGGCGAAGCGAAATGCCCCTATTGCGGGACCGTCTACAAACTGAAAGACGGCGAGCATTTCGGTGGTGGCCACTAAAAACACCCTCATCATTGCGCCGCAGTGGATAGGCGACGCGGTGATGACCGAGCCGCTGCTGCGCCGTTTGCATGCGCGCGGCGAGCGCCTCACGGTGGGGGCTTTGCCCTGGGTGGCGCCGGTTTACCGCGCCATGCCGCAAGTGGCAGAGGTCATTGAATTTCCTTTTGCGCACGGCGGCTTGCAGTTCCGCGAGCGCCGCGCGATCGCCAAGCGCATTGAAGGCCGTTTCGACAAGGCCTATGTGCTGCCCAATTCATTGAAAAGCGCGCTGCTGCCCTTTCTGGCCAGTATTCCCGAGCGCATCGGTTATTTCGGCGAGGCGCGCGTGGGCCTGCTCACGCACCGGCTCAAGAACCCCAAGAACAAGCCGCCCATGGTGGCGTTTTATTCGGCCTTGAGCGGGGAGGGCGATCTCGACAAGGACAAACCGCGGCTGCAGATGGCGCCGGCCGAAATCGACCGGGCGCTGGCCGAACTGGGTTTGCGGCGCGGCGGCTATTACGTGTTTGCGCCGGGCGCCGAATACGGCCCCGCCAAGCGCTGGCCGGCCCGCCATTTTTCGGAACTGGCCGCGCGGCTGGACTTGCCGGTGGTGCTGCTGGGCTCAGGCAAGGAAGCGGTGCTGTGCGAAGAAATCGCCGCGCCCGTGAATGCGGTGCAGCCCGGCCAATGCCTGAACTTCGCGGGCAAGACCTCGCTGGTGCAGGCGCTGTGCCTGATTGCCGCCTGCAAAAGCACGATTGGCAACGACTCGGGCCTGATGCACGTGGCGGCGGCTTTCGGCGTGCCGCAGGTCGCGATTTTCGGCTCGTCCAGCCCGCTGCACACGCCGCCGCTGAGCGGCAAGGCCAGCGTGCTTTGGCTCAAGGCCGATGCGGATTACCAGCCGCCGCTGGACTGCGCGCCCTGTTTTGAACGCGAATGCCCGCTAGGCCACACGCGCTGCCTGAATGACATCAGCGCCGACCGCGTGCTGGCGGCGCTGGCGCCAATTTCCTAGGCAGGGAAGGCGGACAGGGGCGCCACGCCCGGCTTGGCCTGCGCCGGCGTGCGCGCCACATTCATCACCCAGCACACCATCACGAAGTAGCCGACCAGGCTCACCAGCTCGACCACGCCCTGCTCGCCAAAAGTTTTGACCGCTGCGGCATAGGTGGCATCGCTGCAGCCGTGCTGGCGCAGCACCTCGAAGCTCAGGTCCAGCGCGACGGCTTCGTCATCGGCCATGCCGCGGGGCTGGCGGCCGTCGGCGATCGCGTCCACGGTGGCCTGGGCCACGCCAGCGGCCACCGCCAGCGGCGCGTGCATCAGCCATTCGAACTGGTTGGCGGTGTGGCGGGCTGCCACGCAGGTCGCCAGTTCGCGAATGCGCGCGTCCAGCGTGCTCTCAAAACGCAGGTAGGCGCCCACGTCGCCGATGCGGCCCATGAGCTGCGGGCTGCGCAGCAGCGGAATGAAGGGGCCGAACACGGCCTTGCGCGGCCCGGCGATGATGGCATCGGCGGCTTCGCGCTGCGCCGGCGACATGGCGTCGCGCGGCATCAGCGGCATGCGGTCCGAGGTGGACGGGAAAAAGCCCTGGGGGATGTTGGCGGGCTGGGGCGTGGCGGCGGTGCTCATGGCTTGCGGTCCTGTGATGGGAAGGAGGCCTTAGGGTATCAAAGCCCGCGCCGCGCGGCACTGGGGCAAAAAAAAGGCCACCTCGCGGTGGCCTGTTGAAAGTTCTCCTGGATGGGAGAACGTCGTTGGGAGATCAAAAAAATGCTTCACCGACGTCTGGTTTTTATTTCCCTGTTTCCCTCGAATTGCGGGTGTTGTGACAGCAACGCCCGCAACTGTCAGCGATTGCGCAGGGTTTGACCATTCTCCAAATAGAGGAGACGGCCGGGATTTCAGCTGAATCGTTGCAAGTCCGTGACTTATTTCACGCTACGGGCTGGGCCATTGCGTGGGCTACGGGCAGCTCCACGATGAAGGACGCGCCGCCGCCGGGCCGTGCTTCGCAGCGCACGTTGCCGCCATGGCGCTGGCTGATGGACTTGACCAGCGCCAGGCCCAGGCCCACGCCACCCTCGCGCTCGCTGGCGCCGGGCAGACGGTAAAAAGGCTCGAAGATGCGTTCGCGCTGGCCGGCCGGAACGCCCGGGCCGCGGTCGTGCACCTTGACCACGGCCAGCTGTTTGGCGCCGACGCGGGTTTGCGCGAGTTCGAGGTTGATCTCGCCGGTGCTGTAGCGCCTGGCGTTTTCCAGCAGGTTGCGGATCAACCGGCGCAAGAGGCGCGGCGAGCCCTGCACGGTCAGGCTGTGGCTGGCGGCGTCCAGCCCCAGGCCGGCGGCCGGTTGCTGGCCGAGTTCCGCGCTGAGTTCGGCGTTGACACGCGCGCATTCCTCGGCCGCCAGGCCGGTGAGGTCCAGGGTTTCAAAGGGCTCCGCGTCGGCCTGCTTGGCGTCCAGGCGGCTGGCCAGCAGGATTTCGTCGATCAGCTGGTCGAGCTCGTTGATGCTGCGCGAGATTTCCTTGCGCTGCGGCGAGGCGGCGTCAGTGCCCATGAGTTCCAGGCCCATGCGAATGCGTGCCAGCGGCGAGCGCAATTCATGCGAGGCATTGGCCAGCAGTGACTTGTGCGATTCCATCAGGGTTTCGATGCGCTCGGCCGCGTGGTTGAAGCGCCCGGCCAGGAAGGCCACCTCGTCCTTGCCGTCGGCATTGACGCGGGCCGACAGGTCGCCGGCACCCCAGCGCTCCACGCCGCGTTGCAGGGCTTCGAGCCGCTGCGTCAGCCGCCGCATGACGGGGTAGGCGCCCACGGCCACGGCCAGGCCGACCAGGCCCAGCATCCAGCCAAAGCCGAAACCAAAAGGCGGGCGCATCCAGGGGTTGCCCGGCGGGCGCTTGGGCCGGGGCAGGAGCAGGTTCAGGGTCCGGCCGTCATTGGTCACGACGTCGAACTCCAGGTCATCGCCGAGCTTGCGGTCGGGCCGGGTTTGTGCCGTGCCTATGACTTCGCCTTTGTCGTTGTGCACCAGCACTTCGCGTATCGGCAACTGCGGCGGGTCGGCGCTCAGGCGCCAGGCCGCGCCGACCAGGAAAGTCAGCACGACCACGGTGGCGACCACCGCCAGCCATATGCGTACATAGAGGTGCGAAGTAAAACGGCCCCACATGAAGATCAGTCCTGCTGCTTGGCGAACACATAACCCACGCCGCGCACGGTGAGTATGCGTTTGGGGTCCTTGGCATCGGCCTCGATGGCGCTGCGGATGCGGCCCATGTGCACGTCGATGGAGCGGTCGAAGGCCTCGAGCTCACGGCCGCGCACGGCTTCCATGATCTGGTCGCGGCTCAGTACGCGGCCGGCGCGCTCGGCCAGCGCCACCAGCAGGTCGAACTGGTAGGAGGTGAGTTCGCAAGGATTGCCCGATACCGAGACGGTGCGCGCATCGCGGTCGATTTCCAGCGAGCCAAAGCGCATGACCTTGTGGCCGCCGTTGGCTGCGGCGCTGGCGGTGTCGCCGCCGCGACGCAGCACGGCGCGTATGCGCGCCAGCAGCTCGCGCGGCTCAAATGGCTTGGGCAGGTAGTCGTCGGCGCCGATTTCCAGGCCGACGATACGGTCCATGGGGTCGCCCTTGGCGGTGAGCATGAGTACCGCGGTGTTGGCGCTGTCGCTGCCCTGGCCCTTGATGCGCCGGCAGACTTCCAGGCCGTCCATGTCGGGCAGCATCAGGTCCAGGATGACCAGGTCGGGGGTGTTGCCTTCCAGCGCGGCCAGCCCGCTCGCACCGTCGGCGGCGTGGGTGAAACCATAGCCCGACTGGCGCAGGTACTCGCCCACCATGCTGGCCAGGCGGGCGTCGTCTTCGATCATCAGGAGTTGTTGGGTCATGGATGGGTCCTCGGTTGCAGGGTGTGTCCCCCCGGGGTGGAACACGATGCGTTCATGGTGCGCTGCACGCAACAATCGCGCTTGAAGCCATCGTAAAGTTACGGTAAACCGGGGCAACAACCCACCAGCATACTCCGCCGCGCGGGTATCTGGCAGCTGTTTTGCAGCTATTAATTTAATAGCTGCAGGTGCCTGTTCCTATTGGGACTTGGAGGGCTGCAGCCGCGAGGCCAGGGCCACCAGCACGAGCACCGGCAGGCCCAGCAGGGCGGTGGCGGTGAAGAAGTGGCTGTAACCGAAGGCGTCCACGTATTTGCCCGAGTAGCCGGCCAGGAACTTGGGCAGAAGCAGCATCATGGAGCTGAACAGCGCGTATTGCGTGGCTGAGTAATTGACGTTGGTCAAGCTGGACAGGTAGGCAATGAAGGCGGCCGAGGCAATGCCGCTGGAGAGGTTGTCGGCCGAGATCACGAAGATCAGCGCGCTGACGTCATGGCCGCGCGTGCCCAGCCAGGCGAACAGCAGGTTGCTGGCCGCGCTCAGCACGGCGCCCAGCATCAGTACGCGCATCACGCCGAAGCGCATGGCCAGCGCGCCGCCGATAAAGGCGCCGGCCAGCGTCATGATGACGCCGTAAATCTTGGTTACCGCCGCCACCTCGTCCTTGGTATAGCCCATGTCCACGTAAAACGGGTTGGCCATGATGCCCATCACCACGTCGCTGATGCGGTAGATGGCGATCAGCGCGAGGATCAGCAGCGCCTGCTTGCCGTAGCGGCGCAGGAAATCGGCAAAAGGATCGACCAGCGCGGTCTTGAGCCATTCGACGGCGTTGCGCGAGGGCGGCAGCACGCGAGCCGCCGGTTCGGGCGACAGCAGCACGGTCGCCATGCCCAGCAGCATGGAGGCGGCCATGGCCAGGTAGGCGACCTGCCAGGCGCCGTGCTGGTAGGTGGCTGCGTCGCCGACTTCGGCGCGCGCGGCGATCCACAGCGCGCCGGCGCCGGCCCAGATCATCGCGATGCGGTAGCCGGTCTGGTAGGCGGCTGCCAGCGCCGCCTGGCGCTTCGTGTCGGCCGATTCGATGCGAAAAGCGTCCAGCGCGATGTCCTGGGTGGCCGAGCCGAAGGCCACGGCCAGCGCGCACCACACCACGGGCAGCAGCGCCACCCGGGGGTCGGTCAGGGCCATGCCGGTGAGTGCAGCGGCGATGACCAGCTGCGACAACAGCAGCCAGCTACGTCGGCGCCCGAGCAAGCGTGTCAGCAGCGGAATCGGCATGCGGTCCACCAGCGGCGCCCATACCCATTTGAAGCCATAGGCCAGGCCCACCCAGCTCAGGTAGCCGATGGTGGTGCGGTCTATGCCGGCCTCGCGCAGCCAGAAGCTCAGCGTGCCGAACACCAGCAGCAGCGGCAGCCCGGCGGAAAAGCCCAGAAACAGCATACGCAGCGTGGCCGCCTCGGCATACACATGCCAGACATCACGCCAGGAGTTTTTGGGAGGGGGAGGGGGG